>JAIEEY010000125.1 GCA_029067205.1 Lachnospiraceae bacterium | reverse complement strand
ACCTTTAGGGAGCACACTTTAGGCTGCTTTAGCAGCACATTGAACCTACCGGCTTTAGCCGGTAGTGGTTGAGTTCACAATTTACATTGTATGCGGACTGCAGAAAAGGCAACAGACCTTCCTTTACGTTGGCTGGAAAACCTGATTGGGCAAATGAATTGTATGAATATATCATCAGTGAAATCAGAAAAAAGAGTTTTCATGTGGAGCATGGCTCGTTCGGGGCGGAGATGAAGGTGTCGCTTTTGAATGATGGTCCGTTTACGATTTTGTTGGATTCAGATGAGATTGTGAAGTAACAGGAGCAGTGGTTTAGAAGGGTGTGATGGTCAGGCATGTTTACGACTAGATTCTCTGAATGGACATTACAAAATATTTTTATCAGAATGATTGTGTCGTTGGTAATTGGTATTGTGATCGGTATCGACAGAGGCGCGAAGCGGCGCGGCGGCGGTGCGCGGACAACGATTACTGTATGTCTTGGCGCGTCGATGGTCATGCTTTTGGAGCAGTACCTTGAAGAGCTTTATCCAGAGCGGCTTGATATCTCGAGAATTGCCGCGCAGGTGATCAGCGGTGTCGGTTTTCTGGGAGCAGGCTCAATTCTGGTGTCGGGGCATCAGATTAAGGGACTGACTTCTGCAGCGAGTATATGGACCTGTGCCTGCATTGGTCTTGCAGTCGGGATTGGATTTGTTGACGGCGCAGCGTTTCTCACGGCAATATGGCTTGTGGGTGTACATTTGGTTCCTTATATTGAAGAAAGGATTTATAAGCATTCGCGGTATATGACACTTTATGTGGAGGTCGAGGACGGTAAGGCGATTACAAATGTGTCTAGGCAATTAAAAGAGAATAACTGTTTTGTTGACAGCTTTTACGTGGATAAGCCCAAGGCGAAGGGGCAGCATTTTCAGATCGTTGTAACTTTACGGATACAGAGGAAGATGAACAGAGAGGAGTTTCTACGCTCTCTACAGAGATTGAAGGGCGTTATGTCTGTGGATGAGATATAAGAAATGGAACAGCATTTGTGGATAAACCACAGAAAAGACTTGTATCTGTGGATAAATGTTCATCTGCAGAGAATAAAATCGCAGGCGTAAGGGCAAAGGTATACAAGGAGGATAAGTTTGAAAGAAGGTCACTTTCAAACTATTGATTGGTACGCGTGCTGGAACACGCAAGGGGTATAATTATGGAAGAAATGAATCACGGCTACTTTGAGGAAGCATTGTCGAATTTTACAAAAGATTTTGCATATGGCGGCGCAATCAGGCATCTGGTGGATCATGGCTACACAGTGGACAGAATCATTAAAGAATTTAACTATCCGATTTCGCGTGAGTCCATTGAGAAGATTGTGAATCAATATTTGGCACAGAAAAAGTGAAAGAATATGGGAGGTATTACGATGGCGCTGACACAGCTTCAGAAGCTTGAATTGAACAAACGGGTGGACAGGATTTTTCATGTGCCCTCCAATGCACCGGCTAATGGGCATCAGCCGGAGATTGCATTTGTGACAGACATGTCAGGTGATATGGAATCGATACACAGTTCTGTAAAAGATGCTGTAGCGTCGTTGAAGGCGCACGACAAGATGTTTCAGAATATGCGCAGCAATATGGTGTACTGGGATAAAGATAAAATAGCCTCAAAAGTGACACCAATGTCATTTATTCTTATGGGAAAAGCATTTGACAGTGCTTTATTATTTGACGACAGTAAAATAGTGGGTAATCTGAATAAAGATGTGGATAAGTCCTTGAATTTCGAGGAGCTTTGTGCATATCTAAAGCTGTATCATGCCAGATGTCGGTGTATTCTTGTCTTTGTTGACTGCAGTTATGAGGAATTGGAAATGCAGGAGTTCTACATTACCGATACAGACAAGGCAAAGCAGCAGCTCAATCCGTTTTTAAAATATAGGTTGTTGATCATTACGAAGAATAAGATGATGACAGGAAGTGAACTGATGATGAGACTGATTAAAGACAATAAAAGTATAACGGAAAGATAAGTTCTGTTTCATATCCTTCTTTTTTCTGATATAATGATATAATAAAAATGAAGGGAGTATATAAATGGGACAGAACGAAAAAAGTGAGTATAAGGAGTATTCAACAAATGTATTGATCAGGCGGTTTCTTCCATATTTTAAGCCATACCGAAGAACGCTGTATGCGGATTTATTCTGTGCGGCATTGACTACAGTGTGCGAGATTGTGCTTCCGTTGATTATCCGTCAGATTACAAACACTGCGCTCGTGGATGTAGCACTGTTGACGGCGCGCATGGTGATCGGACTGGCGCTGGTATATTTTGTGATGAGGATTATTGATGCGCTCGCAAATTATTATATGGCGGACATGGGGCATGTGATGGGCGCAAAGATCGAGACGGACATGCGCCGCGATGCCTATGCGCATTTACAGTTGTTATCTAACACGTATTTTAACAATACGAAGGTTGGTCAGATTATGGGACGGATCACAAATGACTTATTTGAAGTGACGGAATTTGCACACCACTGCCCGGAGGAATTTTTCATCGCGGCGATTAAGATCGTGATTTCATTTATCATTTTGTCACAGGTCAATCTGCCGTTGACTCTGATGATCTTTGTTTTTGTGCCGGTTATGACGATCGTGTGCCGCATTATCAACAAGAGAATGCGTAAAACGTTCAGTGAACAGCGGCATCAGATCGGTGAACTGAATGCGAAAATAGAGGACAGTTTGTTAGGGCAAAAGGTTGTTAAAGCGTTCACAAATGAGACATTGGAATCGGAGAAATTCGAGGAGGGCAATCAGGAATTTCTGCGGATAAAGACACATGCATATATGTTGATGGGAATGTTCAGCACTTCCACGAGAGTGTTTGACGGGTTGATGTATCTCACGATTATCATTGGCGGCGGATATTTCCTGATGGACGGAAAGATTCTTCCTGGTGATATGGTAGCATATGTCATGTATGTGTCCACTTTGATTGCGACAATCCGCAGAATCATAGAGTTTGCAGAGCAGTTCCAGCGCGGTATTACAGGGATTGAGCGTTTTCTGCAGATCATGGACGCCGATATTGAGATTTTTGATGATGAGGACGCAGTGGATATCGTCAATCCAAAGGGAGAGATCGTGTTTCACGATGTCAGCTTTGAATACCCGGACGACCACAACAAGGTGTTTGCAAATCTCAATCTACAGATTCATGCCGGGGAAAAACTTGCTATTGTGGGACCTTCCGGCGGAGGGAAGACGACACTGTGCAATTTGATACCGCGTTTTTATGATGTATCCTGCGGAGAAATTACACTGGATGGAAAAAATATCAGAAAGCTGACGTTAAAGAGTCTCCGCCAGAGTATCGGAGTGGTTCAGCAGGAGGTTTATCTTTTTTCGGGAACTGTGTATGACAATATCGCGTATGGAAAGCCGGGTGCTACATATGGGGAGGTTATGGAGGCTGCAAAACGCGCGGGTGCAGACGAATTTATCCAGAACCTGAAGGATAAATATGACACGTATGTCGGTGAGCGTGGCGTGAAGCTTTCCGGCGGTCAAAAGCAGCGCATCAGCATTGCAAGGGTATTTTTGAAGAATCCGCCGATACTAATCCTTGACGAAGCGACTTCGGCATTGGATAATGAAAGTGAATATGCGGTTGCAAAGTCTTTGAATGAGCTGGCAAAGGGGCGCACCACACTTACGATTGCCCACAGGCTTTCGAGCATCAGAAATTCAGACAGGATCTTGGTGTTGACAGACGAAGGAATCGTGGAAGAGGGCAATCATGAAGAACTGATGGAGCTTGGCGGGATTTATCATCATTTTTATATGATGGCCAATGAGATCAAATAAAGAACAAGTCGTGAGACTTGAATCTGCTTGAAGAAAATGATGCGATGAAGTCAGCATAGAAATAAAAGGGAGAAAAGGAAATTCATGACACAATTAGAAAAAGAATTAGATGAAGCAGTTCAGAAAGAAACAGAGACCAAAACATCATTAGAAATAGAATCGGAAAACACAGGTGAGCAGCAGGAGAGTACATCCAGTTCTGATGCATTTGACATTACTAGGAAATTTAAGCATAATCAGAACCAAATTTCCAGTCAGAGACAGGCGGGAAAGGAGCCGCAGCAGGAAAGTGAGATTCCAAAAAAGCGGGAGCTGGTGGGCGTGACAGACAAAAAGGTCGAGACAAAGCGAATTTTGTTTTTCTTGGCGCTATGTTTTGGTGTGGCATGGGTTTCAGAGATTTTTGCAGTCATTCCGATGTATCAAAGCGGAGATGTTGATGTTGTAAAGGAGGCATCAAATATGCTCTCACAGCTGATGCTTACACCGGCATTGGCGGCATTAGTGGTGCGGATTGGAACGAGGGAAGGACTTGTAAAGTCCGGTTTCCAATTTAATTTTTTTGAGAACAAAGTTTTGTTTCTGCTTGGCTGGTTCGGAACGACAGCTCTTACATTCTTGGGTGCGGTGATCTATTTCCTAATTTTCAGGGATAATTTTGATCCAAATATGACAAACTTTGTTGCGTATAGCGAGAGTATGGCAGATACAGGTACACAGATTGATGCTGTGAATATAGTGGCTGCTTACAAGACAGACTTGCTTATCAAGGTGTTTACGGCAGCAGTGCTTGATCTGATCAACAGTTTTGGGGAGGAATGGGGATTCCGCGCATATCTGCTTCCAAAGCTTTACCGGAAGCTCGGTGCGGTTCCGGCAATGCTCATAAGCGGTCTTGTATCTGGTCTGTGGTATGCACCACTTGTTGCAGTCGGATATTACTATGGTATTGGTAATGCGGGATTTCCGGTTATGAATATCATTGCAATGTGCATCTTTAGCATGGTTACAGGTGTCATATATTCTTACTTGTGCCTGCGCACGGGGAGTATTTTCCCCGCAGTGTTTGCGCACAGCGCAGTCAATGTAATGATGTCACAGGCAGCGCTCTTTACCTTTGATGGAGGCAATTTATTTGTTGGACCATCGCCTACTGGAATCTTGTCAGGATTGCCGTTTATCGCAACAGCAGCGGTGTGCTTGGTTCTCATGCACAAAAATCCAGTCAAGCCGAGTGGGGAATAGCAATTATTCCCTTTATTTTTATGCACAGACCCGTGCAGATGAGATATGCCGCTAATGTGGCGCACGAGTCGCGCGGCGAGTAGGGGAAAGGCTTTTCCCCTACTCGATTATTGGTATCAGTTTGTCAGTATGTAAAATATGGTTAATCAGCCAGCCGAGCAGAAATTCTAACAGCTCCTGCAGATATTCCTGAGGGTTTTCATCGACCTGGTCGAGATTGATATTTTCAAGCTTGTCGATAAATGCTTCATGTGCGCGCTTCTGAGCGCCCAGCCCATCATAGTTGATACCCTCCATATATTCTTCCTCGTCGGCGAAATGCTCTTTGGTATAGTCTTTGAGTTCATTTAAGATTTGAATAATGCTGTCATAACCAGAGAGTGCGTCAAAAGATTTCACCAGCTGGTTGGCCTTGTCGACAATGTGGAACAGTTCCTTGTGCTCGGCGTCGACCAGATCAATGCCAGTCAGATATTCGTCGGTGAACTCACATGGATTTTCACGCACCATCCACTCCTCGAGCGGTGGAAGTTTGCCGATCAGGATATCACTGCTGAGGATATGGCGGTACAGCCATTTGGCAAGGAATTTCACCAGCTCGGTGAGCAGGCGCTGCTGTTCGTCCTCATTGTCGATGTTGACAAACTCATACTCCCGTATCTTATCGCGGAAAAATGCATGCTGTGTGCGTTGGCGTATCAGTTCCGGATCACGGATCTGTACCATATACTCTTCCTCGTGAGTAAAATGCGTCTCCGCATATTCATCAAGCTCCTCGAGAATATTTTTCAGCTCCTGATAATAGTCGCTGTGGTAATTCGTACATGCCAAATTATAGGCTTTTGAGAGCAGTGCAAAAAGATTTCGGTGCTCGTTATCTATCGTTTCAATACCAGTAATGCAGTCCTGTGTGAATTCAAATGTCATTTTCATCATCCTCTCCTGTTCTATATTTGTGTTTATATGTGCGCCATTTTCCGCTCGCCGAATATGCAAGCATACTCTTCTCGCTAACGCTCATTATATCATATAATTGTGGATTGTGGTTATTTTTTTAATTTTTGTCATCAGGAACAAATACCCCAGTTACAGATAGCATAAGGATATCTTTTTTGGAATAGAAAAGGTGAAATACTTATTGACAGTGACACGATGTCGTACTTTATACTAAGGAACTGTAAAGAAATAACTTTACAGTTTCTTAGATTCAGGAGGTGAGAAAATGAATTATATGACAATTGGAGAAGTCTCTTCTACGTTTCAAATCTCAACCAGAATGCTTCGGTATTATGAAAAGTCAGGACTAATCGAAAGTACACGAAAGGAGGGTTATGCTTATCGTATATATAGTATAGATACTGTAAGAAAGATACAGCAGATCATTATTTTGCGAAAACTTCAAATACCATTAAAGCAGATTCGGTCGATGATGGACGGAAACAAGGAAGAGACAATCCGCATTTTGGAAACACGGATTCATGAGATGAATGAAACCGTAACATCTGTCCAGACAATCAAAAAAGCTTTGGAAAAATTGTTAGAACTGCTTTATGAAGATGATTCTGACAAAAAATATATGGACATTGTACGAGAAGATGCGATTGTGGAATTGACTGAATTTCTTCCTCTGAAAAAACATCATGTGAAAGGAGAACTCAAAATGAGTAATGCAAGCATAACAAAAGAAATCGTAGAAAAAGATCATTGTGTCCGAATCGTGCTTTTACCGCCCTGTACAGTAGCTGCGTATCAATTCGTAGGAGATGATCCAGAGGAAAAAGTAGGGGAAGTCATGGACACATTTATACGTTCCAGTAAGTTATATGAAATCAAACCAGATTCCCGCTTGTTTGGCTTTAACAACCCTGAACCAGAGCCAGGTAACGATTTTCATGGCTATGAGGACTGGGTAACAATCCCGGACGATATGGAGTTGCCGCAGCCTCTGGTGAAGAAACATTTTGACGGCGGTCTTTATGCTGCATATACCATCAATTTTCCTGATTTTTACGAGTGGAATTTTCTGAGAGAATGGGTTCAGAAGAATGAAAAATATCAGGAGGACTACCGGGATTATTTGGAGGAACATTTAAACTGGGTATATTCGTCCCATATGAATTGGCCGGAAAATGGCATAGACGGAAAGATCGATCTGCTGCTCCCAATCAGGGCAAGATAAATCGTATCAGGGAGAAAAAGTTTGAAAGAAGGTCGCTTTCAAACTATTGATTGGTATGCGTGCCAAAGCACGCAGGGGGTATAAAGTATGACTGAAAATGTAAAGGAATACATAGATCAATATTCCACAGAGGTTCAGAAATTATATATGCAGTTGAGAACTTTGATCTATGATAGTACTCCAATGGATATCGAAGAGAAATTGTGGGCAAAAATACCAAGTTATTATGTTGGAGGGGCTTTTGTGCGATTGATTCCATTTAAAAAGTATATCAACATTGAAGCCTCTGCTATCGTATTATACAGAGAAGAATTAAGTGACTACAAGATCACACCCAAAGGAATGCTGCAAATACGAACCGATCAGAATATCCCATCAATTTTAAAAAGGATTTTTATTGAGACATTAAAACAAGAATTCTAATGGAAAAAAGAGGGCTGAATCAACAAGCCCTCTTTTTTCCATTAGAATTCCCGCAAAGTCTGCATTCTCCCCGCTATATTTTTCTCAAATTCTTCATCGGAATATTTCGGATCTCTTGTAGCTCTCCAGATATCACAGGGTGCGTCTTTACATTTTCCGCAGTTTTCCAGATTTTTATTGTGAATGACACATTGATAAATAGAGCAGCCCTCGGGGGAATGAAATACTTTTCCCTCACAGGCATTGCAGCCATTGCACATGTTTCCGTAACAGTAACATGCGTTGCAGTCTGTGCCGCAGACACTGATCCTGGACTTCCGATAGTTTTTGAACCACTCCTGAACGACGTTTAGCGGGTGCTGTGTCAATTTTGCTGTTTCCTCGATGTCTCTGCCCTGCTCAAATTGTCTGCAGGCCACAGAATACATACTTTCTGACACTTCGATCAAATGTCCATTGGGATCAAAGATGCGGATTCCTCTCTGCAGCCATGAAAATGTTTTAGGCTCATGAAGGCGCTCCACATCGGGATATTGTTCTAAAAGAGCAATGAACGATTCAAAGTCCTCTGTCTCGAAATAGAGCTCCATGGTATTGGAGTGATACATCATTGTATCCGCCTCAAATCCTGCGATTTTGTCAAAATGCTCCTGCAAAGTCAATCCACAGGTCAGTGTTTTGCACAACCCTAAATCAAGTGTGACCTCCTGGTCAAATAGATTTTTATAGAATTGCAGTGATTGTTCCATATTTTTTACAGCGATCAAAGTGTTACAATATCTCATAAGTCATTTCTCCTTAACAGTATATTTTATCATTGTCATTTGCTAAACATGCCTGCTTATGTATTGGCATTCATAATTACCAAACATAAATGCTCTTCGCGCGAATGTTTGCTAGACTATAAAATATTATACTGTGCTTCAAAGGATTCGTATTGTAAATTTACGACATTCTGCATTGCGTATTTTTTGGCATCAGATATGCTCATGGAGTGATATTTCTTAAAATCGTGGCAAAGATGCGCCTGGTCGGAATACCCATAATGATACACTGCATCAGCAATATCAAAGTCTTTATGATATAGAAGCTCGTTCCATAGATATTGATAGCGGACCATCGATGCCAGGCTCTTAGGCGACACGCCGATATATTCCAGAAATAATCTTTCTAAATGACGGCTGCCTATAAGAATCTCCTGCTGCAAATCTGTCATTGCTATATTTCCTCTGGATTCCAATATCTTAGAGACAGCCTGAACTATATTCAGATTTTGATGGTTTTCCTGAAAATGATTCAGCAATATCTTTTCTGCAATTGGAATGAGTTGACTGATGTTTTCGACATCAAATAACCATTTTTCGATTTCTCTTTTTATTCCTGAGAAATGATAGTCTGCGTCAAAAAAAGCATTCTTCGTGTTTTTCATGGATTCTTCTGCAAACATGGAAGCTCCCCACGCGTAGAACCGGATTGCAAAACGAAAGAATGTCTTCTTTTCCCTATGTTTATTGTGCGTGATAAAAGTCCGGTCATCTATCCCGCAAAAGCTGTTTTTGATGATATTATTCGAAAAGTCTGCTGTAAATATGATGTCCATACAGGTGTCCGGTGTTACGATGTCTATGGTATCTGCAGAGCCTTCCTCCTGTACGACCGTTTTCATTGAACCCCAAAAACACCGTATATAGGGTTTGAGTGCATCACACGGCTCAAATTCCATATAATCTTCAGTGCATTTAAACGGTGCAGCAGTGATCGGGTTGTAGATTTTAAGTAATTTCATATCGATAAGTCTTTCTGGCGACATTAATGGTCATGCATGTAACCTTTCACAATTGTGGTAATTTGATTGTAATCTTAAATTTTAAAATAAGCTATCACATATCTGTCAGTATGTCAATGCATATTTCTTGTCAGTTTTTCAGTTATTGATACATGAAATAAGTTATTTCATCATTGACACAATTTTTTTTATTTGATAGTGTTTAATCAGAGAAGGCGCCTACTCAAAAAATACTAGGAGGAACAGAGAAAATGTATCAACGTTATTTAGAAACCAGTGTTTACACCTATGTAGGGATCTATAAAGATTTTGTATTATCGCTGCCGAATGACATACCTTCCATAGGAATGTTGGTCTGTGACCAGATTACTCACCCATCTATGTATTTTACAGAGCCATCTCCTTATTTGGAAGATACTTATTTTGGAAAGTTTGCGTCTTATCCAAAATATCGTTTTAAAAATGAAGATGAATTGTATATTACTGCTGTTTCAATGATTGCAGGCATTTTACGCTTAGATGAAACGGGATTTACAAAGAACAGAGACGTGACAAAAAGAATTACGGTATCCTGCCGACAAGCTTCTGTATTATTTAGTGCGATTTTGAAAGCAAAAGGAATTCCCTGCCGTTCGAGGGCTGGATTTATGGATTTTGGCAATGAAGGTGACAGTTATATGGAACACTGGGTTAATGAATATTGGGATTATAATAATAGCAGATGGGTTTTGGCAGATGTTGACGGCTATTATGAATATGAACAGCGTTTTGGTTACAGTCAATTTGATTTACCACGTCGAAAGTTTGTCACTGCTTCTGAGGCATGGCTTGGTTTGAGAAAAAACACATTCAATAAAAAATTGGACGTTTTTTCACCCAATCCTTTGGAAGGTGTCTGTGAATACTTGTTTATGGATTTTCATGCATTGATGAACAATGAAATCTTTTATTCATACCAACCCTTATATCTGCGTGGCGGATTACAGACGCTGAGTGAAAGTGAATTGAGTGAACTTGATCATCTGGCAGAACTGCTGGCGGAACCTGATAAAAATATGGAACAGATAGAGCATCTGTGGAATACAAATGAAAAGTTTTCTGTATTGACAAATAATACACAAAACATTTATTATGATACTTTTGGATAGTATAATTGCAGTAACATATTTTTCTTTATGCAGAGGACTGGTAAAAAAGCCAGTCCTCTTGGATTTGGTAAAGGGGTGTTAAAATTGTTATTAATAGCAGTATATGCAATAACCTCACAGGACGTGAGAAACTGTTTAGCTATACAACAGATACGCTATGACTGTTTGTTCCAGTATAGGATTGAAAGAGAAGAAGCGGTTTCGTGACAATGATACTTCTGACGGTAGTCAGTCACATAGAGAGATGATGGTGTAGGTCCAATGTGGGCAGGATTCCCGCTTGCCACTTGTGAGGATATTTTAAGTATGCCTAGCAATAAAAGTCCATTTGCAAGATGGATTTTTATTACTAGACATACCAAGTAAAAAAATATTTGAGTGACGTGGGACATGGATACATATCGGACAGGCAGATGTCAATATAATGAATTGTGGAAAGTTGAAAGAGGTGTATGCACATTGAGTATAGAAGAAATGAAGAATGTAGATGTGAAGACGGTTAAGCGTGAGGAACTTGCAGACATAAGGGAGGTGGAAATAAATAAAAGAAAAAACCGGGAAGGACAGATAAAGGATTATCTTGAGAAAATTAAAAATCCTTATTGTTACAGATATGGAGAATATATTGTTAAGATAGGATTTGAAGATACTACGGTTACACTCACTGATCGGTTACAGGAACTAATACTAAAAACTGCCAATTTATAGATGCTTTATGAAGAACGCTGTCCTTTGCGTTCTTCCAGTGTGAGATTTAGAAATTCTTAGTCAGCGTTCTTTGCTGGCTTAGAATTTCTTCTCACACTTTTATTGGACAAATGCAGAACCTTGTGCTAGACTATATTCAGGACTAAATTCATATGTGGAACCCTGATTTTATGGTTATATCAGCACTATAAAATTAGGAGGAAATAGTATGAATAATTTTTCTGTGAATAATTTTTCTGTGAAAAATAATAATTCATTCATATCTTATATGGTTGCTGTGTACCTGCGTCTGTCAAAAGAAGATGAAGATTTACGGGCAGTAAAGGACAAGAAAGAAAGTAACAGCATTGCTAATCAAAAGGCATTGATACTAAAAACATTAGAGTCTATGCCGGATGTTACCCTTTATGACATTTATATAGATGATGGCTATACGGGACTTAATTTTGAGCGTCCAAATTTTCAACGTATGTGCGAGGATATTTACAGTGGCAAGGTAAATATGGTCATTGTAAAGGATTTATCAAGATTAGGGCGTGATTATATTGATTCCGGACGTTATGTGAGAAAGATTTTTCCGTCATTTAATGTCCGGTTTGTGTCGGTGCTGGATCATTTTGACAGTTTGACAGCAACACAGAGCGATATAAACTTGTTAATTCCCGTCAAAAATTTTGTTAATGACAATTATAGCCGGGATATATCCGGGAAAGTAAGAAGTCATCAAGAGGTTATGCGTGAGAACAGGCTGTATATTGGTTCTCATGTTGCATATGGTTATAAGAAGCTGGAAACAGATAAGAATAAAATCATACCAGATGAGTATGCCGCTGACATTGTACGCAAGATTTTTGACTGGAAATTGAAAGGGTTAAGTTCTGCAGCAATAGCAGAGAAGCTCAATGGGCTTGGTGTAGCTGCTCCTTCCGAGTACAAAAAGCAGCTTGGGGGGAATTATAAAAGCGGTTTTCAAAAAAATAGAAAAGCAAAATGGTCGTCAGTAGCTGTCAGCCGCATACTAAAAAACAGAATTTATATCGGGGTGCTTGAACAGGGAAAACGTGAAAAAGTCAACTACAAATTGGATAAGGTTGTTGACAAACCTGAATCCGAGTGGTCAGTAAAAGAAAATACACACGAAGCAATTATCAGCAAGGTTGATTTTGAGAATGTTGCAAAACTCATGAATCTTGATACCCGTAAATCACCAGATGAAGAAACTTTATTTATGTTTTCGGGTTTCATGTTCTGTGGAGAATGTGGTAGAAGCATGGTAAGACGCTGTAATAGATACAAAGATAAACAGAGCGTATACTACATATGTGCTACTTATAATAAGGGAAAGGGGTGCAGTCGTCACAGCATAGGGCAGTCAGTAATAGAAGATATTCTGCTTGACGCAATTAAAAGGCATATTGTACACGTTGCCAAACTGGATGAACTTTTAAACACAATCAAAAATAGAGAAATCAATTATGATGACGTAGTGGCAAATGACAAGGAAATCCTTGCAAAATATAATGAGCTGGATCAGTGCAAAAGGGTGGAAATGGCTTTGCACAGAGATCTTGCAGAGGGAGTTATTTCTGCAAAAGAATATGAGCAGTTTAAAGGCAGTTTTGCCCGTAAATGTGCGGAAATAGAAGAAACTATCAGGAAATTGCAGGAAGAAATAGAAACGGTCTTTAAAGAGGGCTTGTTTGCAAATGAATGGATTGAAACTTTCACTAAGACGGGCAATATCACATCTTTAGATAGGAGTACAATGCTGTCTTTAGTAGAAAAAATTACTGTTTATGAAGAAAACAGGCTTGAAATTACTTTTAAGTATCAGGACGAATATGAAACGCTATGCAAGATTGTTGGGACACTTCCGGGGAACTGCGGTTCCCTTGGTCTTATGGAGGAGGTGGACAGCAATGGCTAGGACAGCAGACAGGTATTTAAAAAAATCTGCACAGGCAAAGAAAACGCCTGAAAAATATGATGTTGGTAATTATCTAAGACTTTCTGTTGACAGTGACTATACAGGGAGTGATTCTTTGGAAAATCAAAGAAAGTTAGCGCAGGAATTTGTTAGCAGATACCCTGATTTGAACATAGTGAGAGAGTATGTCGATGATGGGAAAACAGGAACGGACTTTTCACGTCCGGCATTTGGTAGAATGATAACTGATTTAAAAGCCGGAATCATCAATTGTGTTGTTGTCAAAGATTTATCTAGGTTTGGAAGGGAGTATATAGAAGCCGGGAACTACATTGAGAAGGTATTTCCGTTTTTGGGAGTCCGTTTCATATCCATTGTTGACAGGTATGACAGTGCTGATGAGAATTGTAGCAGGGAATTGTTGCTTATATCTCTCAAAAACCTTATGCATGAAATGTATGCAAAGGATATTTCCAAGAAAGTAGGGAGTACATTCCGAATGAAACAGGAAAAGGGGATATTTTACCGCAGTGCTACAATTCCATATGGATACCAGATGAATGAAAGCGGCACAAACTATGTCGTATGTGAACAGACAGCCCCGATTGTGCAGGAGATATTCAGACAGTGTAGTCAGGGGATTTCCAATTATACAATAAGCAGATGGCTGTATAAGAATTATGTTCAGACACCGGGACAGTACATTCAAACCGGCAGCGTATACCGGAAGCCGGAAGATGAATTAAAAGTATGGCATTATTCCACAATCAAAAGAATTTTGGAAAATCCCGTATATATAGGAAGTGTTATAAGGCATAAGTCGGAGCAGAGTTTTTTTGCAGGAAAAAAAGCAAGTCCGGTGCCGGAACACGAACAGATTATCATTGAGAATAATCATGAGCCAATTATTGACAGGCAGGTGTTTGAAGATGTCCAGAAGATATTAAGCAAACCAAAAAAACAGGATTCATCTTGTGGCAGACAACTTATTGCTTTTGAAAAAAATATATTTCAAGGAAAACTGTTTTGTGGATCGTGCAAGGCAAATATGGTCAGGGTAGGAGAATATCGCTTTGTAAATGGAAAAAAAGAGCAGTATAAGATTTTTAGATGCAGTACACATAGAAACTATAATGACCTATGCGATGCAAGGAGTATTGCTGAGAATGTATTGTGCGATATTCTTTATACTACGATACAAAAGCATTTAAGTTTCATAAAAGGAATAAAGAAACAGGTTGAGAAAGATGTTCAGTATTCCTTTGAGGAAAATTTGAAACAGACAGAATTGAAAAGGCAGAAAGTTATCAATGCAAGGAATCTTTTGGAACAGGAATATATGCAGAAATATTGTGATTATGCAGAGGGTGGTATCCCACAAGCTGTATTTCTACAATATAAAAGTGTATATCACCAGAATATTGAACTATATAACCAACAGGAGAATAGGTATGTCAAAGAGGTAAAAAGAATAAGGAAATGTCAGGCTGCATTACAAAGATTGGTGTCTGATTGGATTCGTTTTCAAAATACAAAGGAATTGACGGAAACAATGGTCGAAATCTGTATTGAAAGAATAGAGTTTTTTGCAGATAACAGAGTGGAAGTAAAGCTAAAGTATCAGGATTGCTTTAATCAATGCGAAAAGTACATTCTAAGCTGCCAAAAGACGCCAGCTAAGAAGTACTATATTTCGCATGGAAAACTGGATGCGGAAGGAGGTGTAACGTTATGATTATTTTAGCATTGTATCTAAGGCTGTCAAAAGAAGATGGCGATATGGTTGATGAAAGCAACAGCATCACAAATCAAAGGTATATTCTCCGCAGGTTCGTGGAGCAAAGACCAGAATTTTCCTGTTATGACATAAAGGAATATGTAGATGATGGATTCAGTGGGAAGAATTTTGAAAGACCGGGGATTCAAGACCTTTTGGAAGATGTAAAATCGGGCAGAGTGTATGGTATTATTGTGAAAGATTTTTCCCGCTTTGGAAGAAATCACATTGAAGTGGGAAATTACATTGAGAAGATATTCCCATTACTGGATATTCGTTTTATTGCGGTCAATAACAGTTTTGACAGCAAAGATTATATTGGGACAACACCGGATATGGATGTGGCGTTTGAGAACCTGATGTATGATTATTTCAGTGAGGAAAATTCCGTTAAAATCAAAAATGATCTGATGGGCAGGCGTATGAGGGGAAACTACCTTGCCACCTTTGCAGCATTTGGTTATAAAAAATCTTCCTCTGACCATAATCGCATTGTAATAGACGAGGAAGCAGCAGCCATTGTACACATGGTTTTTGAAAAGTATGTGGAATATGGGGTAAAAGCGGAAGTAGCAAGATACCTAAATCATCAAGGCATTCCAACACCGCAGGTTTACGCAATGAAAAAAGGTTACGATTATCAATGGAAGTACCGGGGAGAAAAAAAGTTATGGAATGGCTCTATAATAGGAAGGATTTTGAGAAATGAGCTGTATATAGGCAATACTGTATTTCACAAGAAGGAAATTGTCGAGGTCGGATCAAGAAAAACGAAGTGTCTGCCAAAAGATGAATGGAAAGTGTGCGCAGGAACACATGAGCCAATCATATCAAAGGAATTGTTTGAACTTGTGAATAGTAAAGACTTTGGTAAACAGGGTATTCCGAAACTGATAGAAAAGGAAGATGGGGCGCTGCCCAATAAAACGGTATATTGTGAGGGAGAAAAGCGGAGAAGGGGAAGTAAGGATTCGCCCATTAAAGGCTTAGTAAAATGTGGTGGTTGCAGACATAATATGCAGCGGAGAAGCAGATTAAATGTTTCTTATTATTGCAGATATTACTATGAGGTCAAGCAGGAAGAGTGCTGCCCAGAGAACATAAAAGAAGCAGAGCTTATGGATGTTGTATTATCTGCAATCAGACATCAAGCAATGTTGGCAGGCGAAGAGGATAAGTTGCAGGAATTATATAAAGGGCAGCTTCGTGACCAGATCAAAACAAATCAAGAGAAAAAAAAGCAGCTTCAGGAAAAGATACAGGAACTTACGGATAAGAATTTCTCACTGTATGAAAGTTATACAAAAGGCGAAAGCAATGTTGATAAATTCATGCAACAGAAAGAAAGTAACAATAAACTGATAGAAACTTATAAAACGGAGTTGCAAACCTGTCAGTCAGAAGAAACAGAGTTACCGGACGAAAAATCTTGTCCATTAAATCTCTTTCAAGGAAAAGAAAATCTTACAGACCTTACAAAAGAACTTGTCAGACAGCTTATAGATGCGATTTATGTATATAATAGTAACCGCATTGAGATTGTCTTTAAGTTTCAAGATGAAAACTTTGTTTCTGATAGAAAGCATAGTGAAGCTGTGGAAAGATGAATAAGGAAAAATAAGAGGTATGTTCCCGGTTGTTGATAACAGTAATCGGGAAATTGATTTCCGCGAGCAACGAGCCAAGCAGACGCACTTGTGCGGATATTTGGCGACTGCCGCGAGAGTCATAGCCGCATCTTTGGTGCGGTTATGACTGTGGAGGGGATACTGTGACAGATAGCGAGTTGATCGGAAAAGTACATTCAGCAGTTTATCATCAGTGTCAGCAGCGGGGGTACGCAGCTCCCATTGATGTGCTTATGGATATAGGAGTGCTTTCAAAGCAGAAGTATGAAGAATGGCGCTATGGGAAAGTTTCATATTTATAGCAAGCCTGTACCTGTAATCCCACTTCGGTTTAGCAAAAGCGAAAAAGAGGATATTGAAAGAGCCTATGCGACACATTTTGTGGATGTGAAGCGAACAGAGCAAATTAAAAAAGAAGGGCAGGACAAGTTAGACCGGGAAGGAGGATAATTCGCATGATAGACCAAGCTGGAGCTGGAAATGCCTAAAATAAATGGCAAAATGACAGAAAACGACAAAAAAGCTCTTTTTTTAAAATTTCTCAAAAAGTTCGTGTCATTAACTTGACACAAGGGGGGTTGAGGGCAATGAGTGATTTGGAACAGTTGGAAAGAGAGCGCGGGAATGGGGAGTACTTAGATGCAGAAACGGCAAAAAACGGTGTACAAAGTCATGCAGCAGGGGCAAGAACCGCCAGCAATGAGATGTGTACATTTCTTGTGATGAATATTTCGTCATTGCAGTTGATTCCAGTAAATATCATCGCCTACCGCAGCCAGTACGGCAGTGCCAATCCGGCAGCGGTCATTGCGCCTGCAATTGTGGCGACGTTCTTTAGTACCGTGGTGGCTGTAGTGTATTGCAAAATTATGCATTGATTATTTCAACAGCCTTTTGTTCTTGAATCTGCCATTTGAGTTGACTAGTACAACGAAAAATAAGTTTCTGATACATTGACGCAGAATGATTGTATCAGATGCAGGGCGGAGGAAGGAGGCGTAGCGGTGGCTACGGTGACTGACGACAACCCGGCAGATGAACAATCAGGCAAGTCAATGTGTCGGTTACTTATTATTCGTTGTACTAGATTATTTAGTTTATCCTTATCTGTAGAGTTCAGACAGATTTTTTCAGCGATATTTATTATACAGTATACATGAAATATAGATTTTGTACAATAATGCCTTAATTATATAAAGATGTTTTTCGCACCATAGAATCAGTTGATATTGTCACAGGCGTATGCTAGAATTAGGGCAGAAAAAATTAGAGCTACAATAAAAAAGAATGGAGAATAAACGATGGAAAATCAATATACCTTAAAAGTATATCCCGCCGGAAGGGGAACTTCCGTGTACAGAGTGATAGAAATATCAGGAAAAGACACACTGCAAAAATTATGTGGTACAATTCTTTCTGCATTTGATTTTATTGACGAACATCTATATGAATTTTGCATGGACAACAAAATGTACAGTGACTATAGCTATCAGTCCGATCCAGAAGGGCGTCAGCCATCTGTTAAGGTAAAGCTTGATAAGCTTGGTCTGGTCAAGGGACAGAAGTTTTCGCTTCATTATGATTTTGGAGATGACTGGATGTTTACAATCAACGTCCAGAAGATCACAGAGGTGTCAGAAATGGTGAAACCCCGTGTTATAAAGGAAAAGGGACATGTTGAGCAATATCCGGACTGGGACGATGAGGATTATGATGAATAGTATGTTATCAAAAAAGTTCAATGCAACTGGTCTTTGTATTCCAGAAAATAATTATATGGTGGATATCAGCAGCAAAATCAATACGATCATCACGGATTATATACAGGAGGGGAAATATTTTACCATCAATCGCGGGAGGCAATATGGTAAGACGACCACACTGTATCTGTTGGAACAGCAATTGAAAGACCAATATCTGGTTCTATCACTAAGTTTTGAGGCTTGTGATGAACTGTTTGTATCCCTGTATACTTTAGCAGCCGGACTAGTCAGGAAAATAAGTCGAGTATTAAAAGCGCAGAAAGTGAAGCAGTCACTTGTGGATGACTGGAATCAGCCAATTTCGGAACAGTTTCCGCTAGATGATCTGGGCGAGCGGATTACGAGTCTCTGCAGCAGTGCCGATAAGGAAATCGTACTGATCATAGATGAGGTTGATAAGAGTTCGGACAATCAGATTTTTTTGTCGTTTCTAGGACTTTTGAGAAATAAGTATCTTGGACAGCTGAAGAGAACTGACTGTACTTTCCGCTCAGTCATTCTGGCAGGTGTATATGATATTAAGAATCTAAAAATAAAACTGCATCATGGTGAAGAATCAAAGTATAATAGTCCATGGAATATAGCAGTAGACTTTACAGTAAATATGGATTTTATGCCAGAAGATATAGCAGCCATGCTTCAAGAGTATGAAAAGGACCAGCAGACTGGCATGGATATTGATAAGATCAGCAGGCAGATTTATGAATATACATCTGGTTATCCATATCTGGTATCGCGTCTCTGCCAGATTGCAGATGAAAAGCTGTCAGGAACAGAGGATTTTCCCAAGAAGCAGGATGCGTGGACGCGAAAAGGCATTGTGGCAGCCGAGCTGCTCTTGAGAAAAGAATCAAACACATTATTGTCTGTATAATGGGGTTAAAACCCTCGCCTTAAGGCGAAACCTTTAGGTCAACCCCATAGCTTCAGGTTTA
>JAIEEY010000124.1 GCA_029067205.1 Lachnospiraceae bacterium | reverse complement strand
GGCGGCATACGACATCTTCAAAGATGCAGTTGACAAGATGGTAGACAAAGCATGCGATGAGGAGATGGAAAACGAATTGAAAAACTGCGCGCTGGCACAGGAAGGCGTGCTCGGTGTCGACCTGCTCCGCACAAGAGTGTTTGGCAATAAGATCTATGTAGACATCGAGATCCGCGCCGACGGCGACGAGACACTCCGCGAAGCCCACAGCATCGCAGAGCGTGTACATGACTCGATCGAAAGGGAGTTTGTGAAGGTGAAACACATTATGGTGCATGTGAACCCGGCGGAGTGAGGATTTAATTTTTATAGACTTTGTATTTAGGGTATGATATACTTGAAAAAGATTATTTGGAGGTGTATCTATGGATGGTGGCACAGTCGTAAATCTCGGTGTGCAGCGGTTTGACAGAATCAGGGAGCAGATGTCCTTTTACATTGATAAGACAAGTTTCATCAAAGAGTGGTGGGAAAACCGGTCAGATGTAACACTGATCACACGCCCGCGCAGGTTTGGCAAAACACTAAATATGAGTATGATAGAGTGCTTTTTTTCCAATCGATATGCGGGCAGGGGAGACCTGTTTGAAGGCCTTTCCATCTGGGGTGATGAGGGCTATCGACAGCTTCAGGGAACCTTTCCTGTGATCTTTTTGAGCTTTGCGAGCATCAAGGCAGTCAACTGTGACGATATGAAGTACAAAATGACAGAAGTGATCGCAGATCTGTATAATGAGAATATCTACCTGCTTAAGGGAGATGTGCTGAATCCAAACGAAAAAGAGTACTATGAAAGCATAAAACCCGGAATGGAGGACAAAGTAGTTGCAGGCACAGTACATCAGATGGCAAAGTTTATGCATCGCTATTATGGAAAAGAAGTGATTATTCTCCTTGATGAATATGATACCCCGATGCAGGAAGCGTGGCTGGGCGGCTACTGGGAGGAAGCAGTTAATTTTTTCAGGAGCTTTTTTGATAAGACATTCAAGTCAAATCCGTATCTGCACCGGGGAATCATCACAGGGATTACAAGAATATCAAAAGAAAGTATTTTTTCTGATCTGAATAATCTGGACGTGGTTACGACGACTTCGAATGCATATGCAGCTTCATTTGGGTTCACGCAGGACGAAGTGTTCAGGGCTCTTGAGAATATGGGATTGGGCGGCGAAAAGGAATCCGTAAAATACTGGTATGATGGGTTTACATTTGGCAGCCTTACAGATATCTATAATCCATGGTCCATCACATCCTATCTGAAACAGGGCGGAAAGTACAAGGCATACTGGGCAAATACAAGCTCAAACGGCCTCGTCAATTCCCTGCTACAGACAGGAAAGGCAGAAATCAAGGAGACGATGGAGACACTCCTAAAAGGTGGTTCCTTTACCGCCATGATCGATGAGCAGATTGTATTTAACCAGCTTGGCAGCAGTGAAAATGCAGTCTGGAGCCTGCTGCTTGCGACAGGGTACCTAAAGGTACTTGAAGTGGAGACCGTAGGGGAGCGTAAGGATATGGTATTTACATTGACACTCACGAATCTTGAGGTTTCTATCATGTTTGAGAACATGGTAAACAACTGGTTTAAAGACAACTCCAGAATCCCGTACAATGATTTTATCAAAGCAATGCTGGTTGACGATGTGGATTCCATGAATGAATTTATGAATGACATCGCACTGGAGAGTTTTTCCAGCTTCGACACGGCAAAAGGTGCGTCGTCAAAGGACGCACCAGAGCGTTTCTACCATGGATTTGTGCTGGGTATGATCGTGGATCTGTCTGGTCAATACAGGATCAAATCCAACCGGGAAAGCGGCTTTGGTCGCTACGACATTCTGATGAAACCTATAGATCAAGAGAGCGGCTATGCCTATATCATAGAATTCAAGGTGCACAAGCCGAGAAAAGAAAAAGATCTGGAAGAAACGCTTGCGAATGCCCTCAAACAGATCGAGGAGAGGCGTTATGAGGCAGAACTGATTGGAGAAGGGTTTCTGCCAGAACGCATTAGAAAGTATGGATTTGCGTTCCGGGGAAAAGAATGCCTGATTGGGTGAGTGCTTTAGTCGACATATGTCATTTTCAACAATGCCTTTGGCAAGATGGTAGACAAAGCATGCGACGAGGAAATAGATTATTTCATATTCAATCAATCTTCAAGCGATCGAGGCTGTATTGACAGAAATTGGCAGAAATGGTTTGTGATAGGATAATTCGGGAAACTATTGTAATCAATGGATTGCAAGGCAGGTATATGTATCAGTAGCGTGGTTGTGTGGAGATAGTGGGAGCTAAAATACAAGGAGGAATGTTGAATGAGTGGTTTGGTGAGTGTGATTGTGCCTGTATATAACTCGGAAAAATACCTAAGGGACTGTATAGACAGCATAGTTAACCAGACATATCAAAATCTGGATATTATATTAGTAGATGATGGGTCGACAGACTCAAGCGGTTCTATATGTGATGCGTACGCCCGAGAAGACAATAGGATACATGTGATTCATAAGGAAAACGGGGGAAATGGAGATGCAAGAAATGCCGGACTGAACGAGGCAAAAGGATCGTGGATTGTTATGTCTGACAATGATGATATAATGCATCGAAGACAGATCGAGGTGCTCCTTGCGGTAGCGGAAGATAAAGACGCTGATATTGCGGTAGGTTGGTACAAGGCGTTTGAAGTGAATGAAATACCACATGATGAGGATATTGGAGTAGATTATTTGGAGAGCGCAGAAGTATTGTCCGACAGGCACTTATTTGACGATGATTTTATAAAAAAACGTTCAATGATACTAGCGGTGCCTTGGAGTAAAATATGCAAAAAGAAACTATACGGGGGGGGTGTATTAAATATCCAAAAAAAAGCAGACATGACGATGCATGGACAACATGGAAACTGTATGAAAAAGCAGAGAAGACAGCATTTATACCAATTGTATTGCACTATTGGCGTAATGATCCTAATTCGTTTGGCAGACGCAAATTTGATATGACACATTTTGATGGAATAGATGCTTATAAAGAGCAATTAGAGTACTTCTATAGAAAAAAAAGACAGCGTTATGTGGAAATTACATTTGCATCGTATATGGAGATGTTTTTTTGGTGCTACAACCGTATGAAAGAGTCTGGTATGGATGTAACGTTGTTAAAACCATATTGGGAATATATGAAAAACCATATTGTTTATGCCAAACTCACTAAAAGTCTTGGATTTAAGCAGTGGCTCAGATACAGGTATCTGGCATGGTATAAGATACCTAAGTTGATCCAAAAATAATGTCAAACTTCGTGTCGGGGAAATCTGGGGCTATAGTGCAAGGTTTCTACTTAGTAAGATTGGAAAAGTTGATTATCTATATACGGAAAATGTTACTGTTTGTGCCTACGATGAATATAATAACGCCAAAAACGGACAGAGCGTGAACGGTAACCCCAAAATAGTATAAAAGGATCTGTCGCGCAGATTTGTATGGCTATTTCTGACAAAATGGTATATAGTAGTAAGAGAGAAAGTGCATATCAGTACTCGTCACAGTTTCAGCGGGATGGGATAGGGAAGGAATTTTACAAACCTTTACCGATAGGGATCGGCGACTTCGCGGAAATTGTTTCAAAAGGAAGTTATTATGTACACAAGACGTTGAATCTTTCGTCAAGCCAGTCCGTAGGAGTCGGTAGGCTTTTGTCATAGAGTTCAAGGTTGCAAAGGATATAGACAACATGAATTCAATGGCAGATGAGGCGTTGAAACAGATTACAGAGAAAAAGTATAATGTTGACTCAGAAATGGCGGCTATAAGTATGTGAGTTGTTATGATATTGCTTTCTGTGGTAAGGACTGTGTGGTGCACTGCCGGGAAGCGCTTGGATAGAGGGATGAATGATATGAACACATGGACAATGCATGTCGAGAAATTTGGGAAAATTGAAAGTGCAGATATAGAAGTGGCTCCGATGACATTGTTCGTGGGGGATAATAATAGTGGTAAAAGCTATATTATGACTTTGATTTACGGCTTGATCAATATAGCTTTATATGCTAAGCAATATGAAATTTGTACAGAATCAGAGGATTATATAAGGTGTATAAAGTTTGTTGATAGAATACATGATAATATTGATTATATGGCTGATTCTTTCAAAAGCATTGAAATGACACTCGATGAAATGAAAGCCTTTGAAGGAGTACTGAACGAACTGTTAGCCTTAAATAAAGATAGATTTATTAGAGATTTATTCAACAAACGGATTGATATCGGGGAGTTGAGCTTAGAATTAAAAAAACAAAACAAATATATACTGAGGTATAACTTGTCCTATATGACAAATCAGGAGGAGTATGTTACTTTACAGGGAATAAGTGGGAAAAACAAAATGATGTTGGAATACTGCTCTAATATAGAAAGAAGGGAAAGCAAGTATGAGCATTATCAGGCAATATTGTTCATTTTAGAATATATGATAAAAGGAAGTTTTGGGGATGCAACCTATTTTCCGACGGCTCGTACAGGTTATGTGTTAACTTTTAAGTCTCTAATTGGAAGTGCACTAAGAGATAAATTTAATTTTGATACGACACAAAAAAACCTACTGACCAGACCAAACAGTGATTTCTTGATAAAACTAAGCGAACTGACCAAGAGTGACTTGACAGATAAAGAGTGGCGTAGGAGTAACAGAACACAATCGGCAGTGCGTATTATTGAAAGTAATATTATTGAAGGGAAAGTATCTATTTCAGATATGCCTGCACATGATATTGTTTATCAACCGCAAGGAACAGATACACAGCTTCCAATGTTTGTTACATCAGGAGTTGTAACAGAAATGACACCATTATTACTGTTTTTTAGAAATGACACAGTTAACACAGTTTTGATAGAGGAACCAGAGATTTCCTTACATCCGCAGCTGCAATGTGAGATGGCAAGGGTTCTTATCAGACTTGCTAATTCTAGAATCCCCGTATTTGCAACCACACACAGCGATATTATTCTCCAGCATATCAATAATATGATTAAATTAGCAGCAGCATCAAACCGTGAAGCAATTGGAGAAAAACTGGGATATGAAGAGTGTGACTGGATTGATAGAGAGAAAGTAAAAGTCTATCAGTTTGATGTGGATAGCAGTCAGAGAACTACAGTGATAAAACTGCCTTGTGGCGACTTTGGTTTTGAAGCGATGACCTTTTATGATACACTGGAAGAGCTAAACAGGCAGACTAGGATTATTGAGGAGGAATGATGTTTCAGGCGGGTTTACAAGAGAGGAGTTTGCTTATAGAGCCAGGGCTTGTACAAAGATCGAATACGAGTCTGCACCTGACTGAAAAAGGTGAAGGACAGGCGGATTTAGAGGTACGGCTTATTAGTGAATGTATACTTATACGAAATCATGAAAATAATAAGATGCAATATTTTATAAATAAAAAATGTGCAGATTATGTAATGTTTGAGAGTATAGATGACATCTGGAGAGTTCACATATTCGAAATGAAAAAAACAGTGAATGAAGAAAAATGGGAAAATGAAATAAAGCACCAGTTTCATGGAGCCATGCAAAATGCACTTGCATTTTCAGGTGTTTTAGGAGTAGAGATAGCAGATATTGTTTTGCATACAGTATATAGGAATGATAAAATAAATGATATGGCAAATCCTGTTAGGCAGCATTTGTGCACGCATCGTAAGAGCATTAGCGGAACAGATTGGAATGACAGTGAGATCTCGCTTGAATTTTTGGATAAGAAGAGATTTAAACATGATAAAATAAAGTTGGATATTGAGACAGGAGAGGGAGAATACTGCTTGGCATATTGTAAGTGAGGGAGATTAATAAAGTAGAATGAGGTTGGCTTGATGAAGATATCAAAAATTCATTTATACAATTTTAGGGGAATTTCGGATTTGGAATTAAATCTGGATGAGAAAAGTACGATTCTGTTTGGAATAAATGGTGTTGGCAAATCAACAGTGTTAAGGGGAATCGATTTGTTATATGCCAATATTATCGCAAGACTTTTAAAAAGTACCAAACTGCTTGCCGAACTGACAACAGATGACATTCAGTATGGAAAGGCTAAAGCTAAGGTGTTGGCGGATTTTTCTTTCCCAACGGGAAAGAATATGGAGTACTATCGATTTATAGATCACACTGAAAAACGGCATTCAAATACATTGAGAACAATTGTTGAGAATTTTCGTGAACAGTACATCACCGAGAATTATACGGATCAAGAAGGAAATCTTATTGTGGTAGAGGATACCAAGAATATGCCGGTTTTTGTTAATTATGGTGTTAACAGGCTGGTTATCGATGTTCCGGTCAAAATTCCTAAGCAGGTGGATTTTCATAAACTTAGTGCTTTTGATAAGGCAATTGAAAGCAAGATCGATTTTAGCTCCCTATTTGAATGGTTTCGCTGGAAAGAAGATTTGGAGAATCAGGAAAAGGTGATAAGGCAGAATATAGAATATGAAAATCGTGATTTGAAAGCAGTCAGGAATGCAATGTCTGCAATGTTTGATGATTTTAAAAATGTCAGAATAGAGAGACAGACACATACGATGCTTTGGGAAAAAGATGGAATCTCACTGAATTTGAATCAACTTTCTGACGGGGAGAAGTGTACGATAGCGCTCTTTGGAGATTTGGCGAGAAGGCTTGCCATTGCCAATCCGACGATTGAGAATCCCTTGGAAGGGGAGGGAGTTGTGTTGATTGATGAGATCGAACTTCACATGCATACTCAGTGGCAGAGAAAAGTATTAAGGGTTTTGAGAGAGACTTTTCCTAACATACAGTTTATTATAACGACGCATTCACCACAGGTTCTCGGTGAAGTGGATAAGGATTTTAAAATTTTTGCAATGAAAAAGCAGGAAGGTAAAGTAAATGCGTGGGAGTGCCAAACATTATATGGGTGGGATTCCAATGCAATTTTGGAGGAAATGTTGGATACGGAATCAACTACCCTATATGTTAAGGAAATAACAAGCAATATGTACAATGCTTTGGAGGAAAAAGATTATGATTTGGCGGAGAAATATGCAAATGAGATTGATGAACTGACACATGGAAGGAATGAAAGTGTTGCCAAAGCTCGCATATTGATTGCAAGAGGACGCAGGAATAATGAGAAAAATACAAAAAGGTGAATCGCCGAAATGGTTCGAGGCATGGAAAGACAATTTTCGGTGTGAAAAAGGAAGAAGGGCGAAATACAAGGAAGACTTTCCAGATGCTGAACGTCGGAAGCTTAGAAAAGAATTACTCGAGGAGCAAGGATATATATGCTGCTATTGTATGAAACGAATAGACATTAATAGCTCCCATCTAGAACATTTTTGGCCGAAGAGCAGATTTAAGAATCTGGATATGGATTATCAAAATATGTTGGTATCCTGCGAGGGGGAAACGACTGGTGGAGATCATTGCGGTCACAAAAAGGACGACTGGTATGATAAGGATATGGTCATTCCAACAGATGATAAAATTGAAACGATGTTTCGTTATGCATTAAGTGGGGATATCAATCCCGCACATCGGGGTGAAAAGGAAGCAGTTGAGAAAAAGATGATTTGTGAGTGGGGGCTTGACAGCTTTCATTTGAAACGAAACAGGCAAATGGCATTGGCAGAGACTGAAATATTTGAAATGCAAGATTATACAGAAGAGGAAGTATGGGACACGATTGCTTACTATGATGGAAGACAAGATGGAAAATATATTGAATACTGTAATGTGATCATAGATGTGATGAAACGAGAGATGTTGCAATGAATGGAAAGGTTTCCCAATCAGTATTTGTCAAAGTATTAGTGGAATGTGAAAGGAATGGGAATAGTTTATCGATATGCTATCGTGATAGGAAGGATGCAGGATTATGCCATTAATGGAACAGGAACCGATAAAAACAGAGAAAATAGATGATGTTATTTTTAATAAGTACAAAGGTGTTCCGCGTTTTATTGCAGAGACATTAAGTCCAAGAACAGCGCTTCGTGACAGAACCATAAAACTGAAGAAATACGCAAACCTAGGAGTGAATGAATATTAGATTGTTTTGCCGAAAGAGCGCTCTGTGGAAATATATTATCTTGAAGATGGTAAATACCAATTGAAAGAATCCTATATCCTTGAAAAAGATGAAAATTACAATGCAGATAAGGTCATGGCGCTGCGAGCCATGCCTACAATCACAATTGGGCTGAAGGAGATCTTCGACTACTGAATCGATATTATGGATGCTTTTCCAGTGAACAGGGAGGCTTATAGATGGATTACAAACCAACGCATCCGCGTCGGTTTGGCAAAACGATGAATATGAGCATGCTCAAATACTTTTTTGAGGATGACAGGGATTTTCATGGGAATAAAAGAGAACGGCTCTGGTAAATAATGGTTTTCACAGGGTGAAATTGGAACCTTCAGCACCAACCTAAATAAGGAAGCCATTATTATAAAGGAAATAATTATCTTCAAAGATGTGGCAAGTATGCAGTCAGGAGCCAAACAACTGGAAGAAGCCAAGGCGCTCACAAATGAAGCCTATGCCACTATGAAGGAACAATGTAACACGAAAAATGAAATCGAATATATTAACACGATTGACAGGACACTTTCGCAATACCGTGAAATCTATGGTCAGGTGGTAGAAATTGCATTAGCGGGTCATGATGATGAAGCTTACGATATGATGTTATATAATTTTCTGATTGAAAGTATGGAGGATGAATTGGATTATTTTGCCAAGCGGAATACACATGAGATATTTCGCATGGCAATCCTTGAGGCGATATATTATGACAATACAGTAATCGTTCTCAAGGCATCAGGATCAGCGCTTATTACAGAAAACAATGTATCGGTTTATATCTGTAATAGTGAGGAGGAAGTGGTGCAAAAAGTAATGACAGTTAAGGCCAGACAAATAGGCAAAGCGGCTAGAAAGGTATTGAGGACAATTTTTTGCGGGATAAGGCGGCAGAAAAGCTATTAGAGATTAGTATGCGTATGAACGAGAATATGGAGGTATGTAGATGCGTTTTAAGATAAAAAAGGAATTGTTTTTGGAAAAACTATTTTTATTGGTGATTTTAGTTTTTACTTTCTTGACAATGTATTATTATGATAATCAAACAATATTTGTTAGTGTAATCAGAAATATGCACAGGATTACAAGTGGAAAATGGTACTGTTTGTTGAATGGGTGGACACTGCCATATGGAGTGGTTTCACAGGCGGCATGTGCTGTATGGGCGTTTCCTGTGTTTGTTTTATCTGAATTTGGCATTATTTCCGTGACTAGTGTGGGCGCAAGACTTTGGTACAAATTGTTTATGCTGCTTTTTTTAGCATTGAGTACAAGGGAGATCGGAAAGATTGCAGTTTTAATCGGAGGCATATCAGAAAAGAAGATTTTATGGATGAAATTATTTTTTCTGAGCTCACTGATGGTTCTTCTGCCTGCAGTTCATGTGGCGCAATTTGATATTGTATATTTGTTTTTTGTATTAAAGGGGATTGAATATTATCTAAATGGTGAACATTTTAAATTTTTAATTTGTTTTATGTTTGCCATTCCAGGCAAATATATGCCTTTATTTATTTTTATCCCACTGGTGTTGCTGAAAGAGAAACGATACCTGTATATCATACGTGACCTTGCGGTTGGCTGCGCATTGTGTGTTGCAGATAGGGGAATGAAGAGTGCCGGGTACCGCATTGAAAATTATTTAGGGATTGATCCCACAGGGGAAGTGTTCCAAAGCAATGTTGTATTGCAGCAAGACTGGGAAGAATTACTCAGTTCGAATATCAATGTTTTCGGAGCACCAGTTTCGCTTGTGCTTTGTGCCTTTTTTATGCTTTGTATATGGTGTTTTGCCAAAAAGAGTGAGGACAGAAAAAAATTAGCAATCTGGGTATCTTTTTTAGGATTCTCGATACTATTCGCGCTAGGTATGGTTACACCTTATTGGATCATATTATTGATACCGTTTGAAATGCTGTTAATATTTGGAAATGGTTCTGGTTACGAGATATTATTTCCGATGGAAACCATATTTTCTGTTGCTTTTCTGTATACTTTTATGTTAAAGATATCTTGGATTTTTGGTTCATTTGACACATTTGATTTTTTGTTATTCAAATTAATTCCGGGATATGAAAATAGAGTTCATGGCTTTGTATCAGACTTTATGAAACAGAGGGGATTGGATTCTTACAGTGGTGTGGCAGTAGCCATGCTTGTGGCATGTATCGTTGGGATATTGGCATTAACATATCCGTTAAGGAAGCGGGAAAGCGATGTGTATGATGAGGAAAAGGAAGAATGCCATATCAGGGGCTGGTACTGGGCAAGACTTGGATTAGCATACGGATGGATCCTGCTAAATATATGGGTAGTGGCGCTAAATCATGTGGCAGCATAGGCTGGACAAGTAACCATCAGATTCTAAACAAAAGAGCTGATGTATTTCACGTTTATTACAGTACACACAGAAATTTTATGAGAAAAAAATTAGAGAGGAAAATTATAGTGTTTGAAAATAAAACAGAGAAGCAGGCAAAGGAAGAAATTCTAAGAATGGTAGCCGAATATTGTGATACATATCACAATAAAAATAAAAAATTTGAGCCAGGAGATCGCATTGCATATGCATCACGTATATATAATCATGAGGAAATGTGCAATTTGGTAGATTCTGCTCTCGAATTTTGGTTGACGTCTGGAAGATATACAGAGGAGTTCGAGAGAGAATTTGCGAAATACCTGGGAATAAAGTTCTGCTGTTTAGTTAATTCTGGGTCATCTGCGAATTTACTTGCATTTATGACATTGACGTCACCATTGCTAGGAGAACGTCAAGTAAAACCAGGTGATGAGATGATTACAGTGGCAGCAGGGTTTCCAACGACAGTCACACCAGCAATCCAGTATGGAGTGGTGCCTGTATTTATAGATGTCACAATACCACAGTATAATCTGGATGTATCACAGCTTGAAAGGGCACTGTCTGATAAGACCAAGGTAGTCATGGCAGCGCACACTTTAGGAAATCCCTTTGACTTAAAGGCTGTAAAGGAATTTTGTGATCGGCATAATTTATGGCTGGTCGAAGATAACTGCGATGCACTTGGAACAACATATATTCTAAACGGAGAGGAGAGGCTAACCGGTACAATAGGCGATATTGGAACATCTTCGTTTTATCCTCCTCATCATATGACAATGGGCGAGGGAGGAGCAGTTTATACAAATAATCCACTTCTCCATAAGATTGTTCGCTCATTCAGGGACTGGGGGCGTGATTGTGTGTGCCCCTCGGGAAGGGACAACCTCTGTGGACACAGATTTGATAAGCAATATGGAGAGCTCCCATTAGGATATGACCATAAATACGTGTATTCCCATTTTGGATATAATTTAAAGGCAACAGATATGCAGGCAGCAATTGGTTGCGCACAAATAAAGAAATTTCCAAGTTTTGTAGAGAGAAGACGTTATAATTTTGAACGCCTGAAGACTAGACTTGCAGGTGTTGAAGATAAATTCGTTTTGCCAGAAGCCTGTGAAGCTTCTAATCCGAGTTGGTTTGGGTTCCTGCTCACCTGCAAGGAAGGGGTAGACCGTAACAAAGTGGTGCCCTATATAGAAAGAAGTGGTATACAGACACGCATGTTGTTTGCAGGTAATCTAACGAAGCACCCTTGCTTTGATCAAATGCGTGCTGCGGGAACGGGATACCGTGTTATAGGAAATCTGGAGACGACGGACAGGATTATGAAGGATACCTTTTGGGTAGGCGTTTATCCGGGAATGACGGATGAGATGATAGATTATATGGCTGAAGTGATTACTGAGTCGGCTCGATAATGAAGAATTGGACAAAGCATTTAAAATGGAGGATATAGTATAGTATGAAAGTCGTTTTATTGGCGGGAGGATTTGGAACAAGAATCTCAGAAGAATCTCAGTTTAAACCGAAGCCTATGATTGAGATTGGAGGAAAACCAATTTTATGGCATATTATGAAAGAATACTCCTATTATGGATTCAATGAATTTATTATATGTGCCGGCTATAAGCAATATGTTATCAAGGAGTGGTTTGCGGATTATTTTTTGCATAACAGTGATGTGACATTTGATTTTACACATGGGAATAATGAGATGGCGATTTTAAATCAGCATTGTGAGCCATGGAAGGTAACAGTTGTAGACACTGGATTAAATACGATGACAGGTGGACGCATTAAACGTATACAGTCATATATATGCCAAGAACCTTTTATGATGACTTATGGTGATGGTGTTTGTGATGTAGATATTTCTGCTTTGTATGAATTCCACAAATCTCATGGCAAGATTGCTACTTTAACAGCTGTAATGCTGGAGCAGCAAAAGGGAATATTGGATATTGGGGGAGATAATGCAGTAAAATCTTTCCGCGAAAAAAGTGCGATGGATAAGGCCCCAATAAATGCAGGATATATGGTATTCGAACCAAAGATATTTGACTATTTGGAAGGTGACAAGACGGTGCTTGAAAGGGAACCTCTAGAAAAACTTGCGAATGAGGGACAGTTGATGTCTTATATGCATAGAGGGTTTTGGCAATGTATGGATACCGCACGAGAAAGACAGAAATTGGAGAAGTACCTGGATATTGGTACAGCTCCATGGAAAAAGTGGTAATTTTAGGAGTATGCATGGATGAAAAGGGCAGTTGTGACAGGGGCAACCAGTTTTATAGGAATAGCCCTGATAAAAGAGCTGATAAAAGCGAATTATGAGGTTATAGCAATTATCCGTCCGTCCAGTTTGCGCAAGACATTATTATGGACATTATGCCCCAAGATAAAGTTGATAGAATGTGAATTGAACCAGTTAAATCGAGCGGAATTGAATGTCGAGCAATGTAATGTGTTGTTTCATATCGGATGGGCAAGCGATTTTTCCAATAGTCGTTATAATTTAGAAGGTCAGATGAGGAATGTTAAGTATTGTGAATACTCGGTAGAGCTTGCTGCCCGGTATGGATGTGAAGCATATCTTTGTGTTGGCTCACAGGCAGAGTGTGGAGTAATCAATGAGCCAATTACGTCATATACTAAAGAGAATCCTATGACAGCTTATGCGGAAGCAAAATGCATTGCAAATACAAAAACAAAGGATTTTTGCAAGATATATGGTATAAAACACTATTGGCCTAGATTATTAAGTGCTTATGGACCCTATGATCGGAATACGACAATGATTATGTCTTGTATACAAGCATGTCGGGATAGAAAAATTCTCAAGTTAACACCTGCAGAACAGATATGGGATTTTGTATATGTGGAAAATGTTGCAAAAGCACTTCTGGCGATAGTTGAAAAAGGAAATCCTATAAAGAGATATCCAATTGCGTCGGGAACAGGAAAAGAATTGAAGGAATATATTGCAGATATTGCGAAGATTATGGATTTCCCAGAAATATTGAAAGGGATTGGACAAAAGAACTATACAGAGAATCAAGTTATGTATCTAGTAGGTGATATTAAAGAGTTGCAAAATGATACAGGTGTATGCATGGATTATGATTTTGAACAGGGGATAAGGGATATTGTTAAGTTGTTTATAAATCCTTCTTGAGTCAATAATGGCTTATAGAATATGAGTATTTCATGGGTTGACAGGAAGATAACAAAGTGAATTAGTTTATTGTATATGTAACTATTAATTGTATAGATGGGAATGGGATAAGGAGAGTAGATATTAGATGTCCATACCTCTATACCTGATGAGAAAAGTTTATAACCAATTCTGTTTAGCTATAAACTTATTATATGAGGAGATATAGCATGAAAGTAAGAGTAGCCGATTATATAGCTGATTTTTTGGTTTCTAAAAATGTTACTACGGTTTATACGGTAGTAGGTGGTGGTGCAATGTATCTCAACGATGCATTTGGCAACTACGAAAAACTGAAATGTGTTTATACACATCATGAGCAGGCCGCGGCAATTGCTGCAGAAGGACACGCACGGGTTACAGGGAGTCCGGCAGCGGTATGTGTTACGACTGGCCCAGGGGGGACAAATGCTGTTACTGGTGTTTTAGGAGCATATCAGGATAGTATTCCAATGATAGTCATATCGGGACAGGTTCGTTATGAAACCACAGTGGAGAGCACAGGATTGGATTTGCGGCAGTTTGGTGAACAGGAATGTCAAATTATAAGTTTGGTTAATTCTATAACCAAATATGCTCGAATGATTAAGAATCCATTAAAAATACGTTATTATTTGGAAAAAGCGTATTGGTATGTTAATGAAGGGAGGAAGGGGCCTGTCTGGCTAGATATTCCGTTAAATGTTCAAAATGCTTTAATTGAGACAGATGAACTAGAGGGATATACTCCAAGTATTGCAAATTACCAACAGGAAAACATATCTCAAATATTAGAACTCATGAAAGCATCCGAACGTCCGGTTATTTTGGCAGGGTCAGGATTGCGCAGTAGTGGTACACTATCATCCTTTAGGCAAATAATTCGAAAATGGAAATGCCCTGTGGTGGCAGCAACTAGTGTAGCTGACATTTTTCCAAATACTGAACCTTTATATATGGGAAATTTTGGGGTTTTCGGTGGACGTGCTGGTAATTATATTGTACAAAATGCGGATTTAATTGTTGCCTTCGGATGCCGTATGTCCTTTAAACAGATAGGTTTTAATTATGAAAAGTTTGCTCCAAATGCAAAAAAAATAGTAATAGATGTCGATATTAATGAATTACAGAAAGATACTCTTAAGATTGACCTGCCCATTCATTGTAATTTAAACAAATTATTACCGCAATTTTTGCAGATGCATAATCCGTTTGAGAATGAATTAGATACCTGGATAGACTATTGCAAAAAATTAAAAGATAAGTATCCTATATATCAGAAAAAATATGAGCATAGTGAAAAAGTTAACCAATATTATTTTATATATGAGCTGAATAAGCGATTGCCAGATAATAATATATCAGTAGTAGGAAACAGTGTTGCATCTGTCTGTGCACTACAGATGGGGATAGAAAAAGAGCATCAGCGTCTGTTTGGAAATGTGAATTGTGGAAGTATGGGGTGGGATATGCCAGCGTCCGTTGGCGCTTCAATAGCATCAGGACGTTCGATTTTATGCCTAACAGGTGATGGAAGCATACAGATGAATCTGCAGGAATTGCAGACAATTGTTACTAATGATTTGCCAATTAAGATAATTATTTTTAACAATGGGGGATATCAGGCAATCATACAGTCACAAACAAATTTTTTTCAGCGTTTGTCAGGATGTACTGAGGAGTCTGGACTTAAAATGCCATCATTTCAAAAGATTGCTGAAGCATATGGATTTCCATATATACAAGTGACAAGTAATATGGAAGTTGTAGATAAGGTTAGGAAATTGATGGAAATTGAGGGGTATGCAATTTGTGAAGTTCTCCAGGATGTGACACAAAATATTGAACCAAGGGTAAAAAGCAAGAGATTAGAGGATGGGACAATGACATCTCCACCAATTGATGATTTGTGTCCATTTTTGAGTGAGGAAGAAAATAGAAAAAATCAATTTAAGATTTAGAGGAGAAAGTTATGGAATTATGTATTGGAAATATTAAAATTGGAAAAGAATATACACCATTAGTTATTCCGGAAATAGGAATTAATCATGGAGGAAATCTTAAAGTTGCTATGAAAATGGTTGATGCGGCGTATGCAGCAGGGGCACGTTTGGTAAAACATCAAACACATGTGATAGAGGATGAAATGTCCCCAAAGGCCAAAGATGTGATACCAGGGAATTCGGAAAAATCAATTTATGATGTTATGGCGGAATGTGCATTGTGTGAGAGTGATGAGCGAGAATTAAAGGAGTATGTTGAAAGTTTGGGAATGGAGTTCCTTAGCACGCCCTTTTCCAGAGCTGCTGCAGAACGATTGGAAAGGATGGATGTAAAGGCATACAAAATTGGCTCCGGCGAACTGAATAATTATCCATTACTCAGGCACATTGCTGAATTTAGAAAACCAATGATTATTTCCACTGGTATGAACGGAATATCTAATATCAGAAAAGCCATAGAAATTGTAAATGAATATAATACACCATTCGCATTACTTCATACCACTAATTTATATCCAACGAAGCCGCATCAAGTTAGGCTGGGAGCTATGCAGGAAATGATGCAGGTATTTCCCGATGCTTTGATTGGACTGTCAGATCATACATTGAATAATAATGCATGTATTGCTGCCATTGCTTTAGGAGGATGTATAGTTGAACGTCATTTTACAGATTCCAAGGATAGGATAGGAAATGATATTATTTGTTCTATGGATGGAAAAGAGTTAAAAGATTTGTTACAAGCTGCAAAGGAAATTTGGATGATGCGTGGTGGTAGCAAGCAGAGTCTGCCTGAAGAACAAGTTACGATTGACTTTGCATTTGCCACAATAGTGAGCATAGCAGATATTCAACAAGGAGAACTGCTGACAAAAGACAATATATGGGTTAAACGACCAGGTATAGGAGGTATTTTAGCAGAAGAATATGAGAATATTCTTGGAAGACGCGCAAAGGTTGATATTCCAAAAGATGTTCATTTGTGCAAGGCAATGATAGACTAGAGGCTGAAATTATGAAAAAGATGATGTTTGTTACAGGAACAAGGGCGGACTATGGTAAATTGAAGTCTATAATAAAAGCTGTAGAGGATTCAAAAGACTATGAGGCGTACATATATGTAACGGGTATGCATTTGTCCCCGGAATATGGAAATACCTATATGCAAATAGAGGATGATGGGTATTCCAATATTTATATTGAGAAAAAGTTAGATTTGACATCTAAAATGGACATTAATATTGGAAATACTATTTTACTTATGGCTCAATATGTTGCTAAAATTAATCCGGATGTAATGGTGGTGCATGGTGATCGAATAGATGCATTGGCAGGAGCCATTGTTGGTATTTTAAATAATATTTTAGTTGCCCATATTGAAGGGGGAGAAATTACGGGAACTGTGGACGATTCCTTGCGACATGCAATAACCAAATTATCACACATACACTTCACGGCCAATGAAGAAACAAAATTGCGGTTATTGCAATTGGGCGAGAAGGATAGTAATATACAAATTATTGGCTCCCCAGATGTTGACATTATGCTGTCTGGCGATTTGCCGGACTTTGAAAATATAAAACAGCGCTATGGAGTTAAATTTGAACATTATGGTATTTTTATGTATCATCCTGTAACGACAGAAGTAAATTGTTTAAGAGAACATATTAGGGAATGTATTATGGGTATGAGGGGTACAGAATACAATTATATAGTTGTTTACCCTAATAATGATTTAGGTTCACAAATAATTATTGAAGAATTAGAAAAATTAGACAATGATAGAAGATTTTTGTTGTCAAAATCATTTCCTTTTGAAGAATTTTTGGTTTTGCTAAAAAATAGTGATTTTATTATTGGAAATTCAAGTGCTGGAATTAGGGAAGCATGTATTTATGGTATACCATGTATAAATATAGGAACGCGCCAACATAATCGGTATAATCCTAAAATTATGAAGAATATAGTTAGTGTTCCTGAAGATCATGTTATAATTTGGGAAGCTTTAAAGCATATTGATAAGCAGCGTTATGTATCTTATTATTTTGGGGATGGTCATAGCGCGGAATTATTTATGCAGGCAATTAAAGAGAAACATTTTTTGGCAAAGGATATACAAAAGGTATTTATAGACTCCAGTATGACACAAAGGGGAATTAATAATTTTATAAATGAGGTATGTTTCTGATTAATGAGTTTATGCTAATTTGGTATGTGATTTATGCAATGGGAGGAATAAATTGACGAGTAAATATGAAGAGCAATATAATGAATGAAATTGATGGATGCAGTACCATTAACGCATTTCCAGAAAAAATAAATGCAATTAACATGTACAGATTTGGGGAATCATTACTCAACAAACAACTACCTGAAATGATAAAATTGTTGAAACGCTAGAACGTTTGTAATAAGTTGCGCTTAGCAACGAATGCTTCGCTACTTGATAAAGAAATGGGAAGCCAGTTAGCTGAATGTGGTTTAGATTACGTGAAAATATCATTAGAGGCATTGAGTGATGAGGGTTATAGAAAGATATGTGGTGCCAATATAAAGTATAATGATATTGTTGATAATATAAGCAATCTCCACAATCGGGAGGATACAAATTGGCGTGAAAATCGTGTCCCCATCCATAAAGTCGACAGATGATGAAAAAAGATTTTATTTTAGTTGCGACAGGATTTTTGGGGTACACTTTATTACTCGAACTATTGAAAAATGTTTATTTTGGATATGTTCTATGTCGAAAGAATTCAAAGAGAATTAGCAGGCTGAAAGGACTGAAGAATATAGATGTTCTAGAAACAGATTTATCTATGGTGACGGAAATATTAGGGATTGAACATTGTGGCATTTTTTTAATTTAGCCTGGGAGGGGGCGTAATAATTTTGATGAACAATATAAGAATGTCGTGATAACATTGAATTGTCTTAAACTTGTAGTCAGATTAAAAGCCGAACGATTTTTATGTACAAGTTCACAGGCTGAATATGGAGAAACTACAGAAATGATTACCAATGACACTGTCACGAATCCAGTTACATCTTATGGAGAAGCAAAGGTGTCAACGTATTGTCTTGTAAGGGATTTGGCAAAAAGATTGGATATTCTTTTCATTTGGGCACGTGTGTTTTTGGTTTATGGGGAATATGATAATCCGAATTCTTTAATACCACAACTCTTGAAGTTGCTAAGGAACTGTTCAAAAATAACTTTTAATATTGCTTGTCTTTTTCTCCGATAGCACCACTCAAAAATCAGTTAC
>JAIEEY010000123.1 GCA_029067205.1 Lachnospiraceae bacterium | reverse complement strand
TTACAAGGCGGTTATAAAATGTATTGTGCAAAATAAATACAAGAAAAATAATTGCCCGACAAACCGAAAGGAGGATTTTACATGAGAACTATCATCAATCTCAACAAAGGGTGGAGGTTTATCCAGGAGAACGCGGGGCTTCCGAATCAAATTCCGACGGACTGGGCACTGGTCGACCTGCCGCACACATGGAATGCGGTGGACGGCCACGATGGAAACGGGAGCTATGACCGCGGCTGTTACTGGTATGCGAGGACTTTTGAGACACCGAAGCAGCCCCTGGAAGGCGGGCGTGTCTTTGTGGATATTCCGGCGGCAGGGCAGCAGGCAACGGTATATGTGAACGGAAAGGAAATCTGCTATCACGAGGGCGGTTACTCTACATTCCGTGCAGATATCACAGATGTATGCAATCCAGACGGGGAAAATCTGTTAGTGGTGGCGTGCAGCAATGAGAACAAGAGCAATGTGTATCCGCAGTCCGCAGACTTTACTTTTTACGGTGGTCTTTATCGCGGCTTGAATCTCATCAGTGTTCCGAAGACACATTTCGAGCTTGTATACTGGGGCAGCAATGGCTTGAAGGTTACAGCGACTCCAACACAGTGCGGCGGTGCCGAGTTTGCACTGGAATCCTGGGTTGTCGATGCAGACGAGAATTTTACCGTCCTCTATCGTATCTGTGATGCAGACGGAAAAGAAGTGGGATACTGCGTTCGTCCGGCGGACAGTACAGCAGTGAAGATTTATGTGCCTGATGTGGTTTTGTGGGACTGTGACAATCCATATTTATATACAGTTACTGCAGTGCTGCAGAGACGCAATGAAGCGTATGACATGGTGTCAGCGCGCGTGGGTGTCAGAAGCTTTTCATGCGATCCGGACAAGGGCTTTATATTAAATGGTGTTCCGACTCCGCTGCGCGGTGTCAGCCGTCATCAGGATCTGCTTTACAAAGGCAATGCGCTGACGAGGGAAGACCATTATCACGACGCAAGGATCATCAAGGAACTGGGCGCAAACACGATTCGTCTCGCGCATTACCAGCATTCGCAGGATTTTTATGACGCGTGCGACGAGCTTGGATTTATCGTGTGGGCAGAGATTCCGTTTATCAGTGTGATGAGCAAGGATCCGGAGGCACACCAGAACTGTATCACACAGATGAAAGAGCTGATTCTGCAGAATTACAACCACCCAAGTATCTGTTTCTGGGGCGTGTCCAATGAGATTCTGATCGGCGGCATCTCAGAGCAGCTGGTAGAAAACCACAAAGAATTGAATGCGCTCTGCAAGAAGTTAGACCCGACTCGGCTGACCACGATCGCACATGTTTCCATGACGCCGATTGACAGCCCTGTCCATAATATCACCGATGTTGAGAGCTACAACCATTACTTTGGCTGGTACGGCGGAAAGATGGAGGACAACGGTCCATGGCTTGACAATTTCCATAAGGTGCACCCGGAAATCTGCCTGGGCGTCTCTGAGTATGGATGTGAGGGCATCATTACCTATCACGGACCGAATCCTGCATGTAAAGATTACAGTGAGGAATATCAGGCATTGTATCATGAGCATATGGCGAAAGTGCTTGACGAGCGTCCATGGCTGTGGTCGAGCCACGTGTGGAACATGTTTGACTTTGGCTGTGCGGCGAGAAATGAGGGCGGCGTAGCAGGACGCAACAACAAGGGACTGGTCACAATGGACCGCCAGACAAAGAAGGATAGTTATTACATTTACAAGGCATACTGGAATAAGGAGCCGATGGTGCATCTGTGTGGTAAGCGCTATGCGCAGCGTGCAGGCGAGACGACAGAGATCCGTGTATATTCGAATCAGCCGACCGTTTCCCTGTTTGTCAATGGGGAGCTGGCACAGGTCATGACAGCGGATAAGGTGTTTGCATTCACGGTTGCTTTAAAAGACGGTTTTAACAGTATTCTCGCATTGGCAGGCGAATGCAAGGACAGCATGACACTGGAGAAGGTTGAGAAGGAGCCGGAGATCTATGTGCTCCCGGAGGTGAATGAGAGGGCAGAGGGCGTTGCGAACTGGTTTAAGCTGGCCGGTGACCTGGATCTCAAAGCGCCGATGGAATTCCCGGAGGGCAAGTACAATGTCAAGTGCAAGATGGAAGAGCTCGCAGAGTGTTCTGAGGCGATGGAGATTGTGGCGAAGGCGGTTAAGCTTGCGACCAACTTTGATCTCAGCCCGGGCGTTGGCATGTGGGATATGATGAAGGCCATGGCGCCGCAGGATCTGATGAACATGGCTGGAAACATGTTGCCGGAGGGATTTTTGGAGAGCCTGAACGCACAGCTGATCAAAATAGATAAAATAAAATAGAAGGTAATCCGAAAGGAGGATTTTTATGGCAGATAATACAAATAAAGCAGTAGCCCCGTTTGGTATGAAAGATAAACTGGGTTACATGTTTGGCGATTTTGGTAATGATTTTACGTTTATTTTGTCCTCTAGCTTTATGCTGAAATTCTATACGGATATAATGGGAATCAGTGCGGCTGTTGTGGGTCTGCTGATGATGGCGGCACGATTTATCGATGCTTTTACGGATGTGACGATGGGGCAGATTGTTGACCGATCCAAGCCGACAAAAGACGGCAAGTTCAAACCCTGGATCAGGCGCATGTGCGGACCGGTGGCGATTGCATCCTTTCTGATCTATCAGTCGGGATTTGCCAATATGGCGTATGGATTCAAGGTATTCTGGATGGTTATCACATATATCTTATGGGGTTCCATTTTCTATACTTCCATCAATATTCCATATGGTTCCATGGCATCTGCAGTTTCTGCCGATCCGAAAGACCGCGCCTCTCTCTCCACATGGAGAACGATCGGTGCGACATTGGCAGGGCTTGTCATTGGAGTGGGAACACCGATGTTTGCCTATGAGACAGTCAATGGGAATACCGTTCTGTCTGGCACGCGTATGACCGTTATTGCCGGTGTGTTCGGTGTGATGGCAATCATCTGTTATCTGCTCTGCTTTCATCTGGTGACAGAGCGTGTGGAAGTTCCTGCAAACAATACAAAGTTAAATATCGGCAGTCTGCTCAAGAGTCTTGTGACAAACCGCGCACTGCTTGGTATCATAGCGGCAGCAATCGCCCTGCTCCTTGCGATGCTGACAATGCAGGGTATGGCTGGTTATGTGTTCCCGAATTATTATGGAAATGCGGCGGCACAGTCTATGTCTTCCCTGACAGGAACGATTGCGATGCTTTTGATCTGTGCACCGCTTGCCTCCAAACTGTCTGCTAAGTTTGGCAAGAAGGAGCTGTCCGTAGTCTCCTGTGCGGCATCTGCGATCGTGTATTTGATCTGTCTGATCGTGAATCCGAAGAATGCGTTTGTATATGTTGGATTTTTTACGGTTGCATATATAGGGCTTGGATTTTTTAATACAGTTATCTGGGCAATGATCACGGATGTCATTGACGATGCAGAGGTGAAGAACGGCGTGCGCGAGGATGGTACGATCTATTCTGTATACTCTTTTGCAAGAAAACTCGGTCAGGCGCTTTCTGCAGGGCTTACAGGATCACTGCTGACCATGATTGGATATACCAATGAAACGGCTTTTGATCCGGAGGTTACAGCGAGGATTTTCAAACTCTCCTGCATTGCACCGCTCATCGGCTTTACACTTGTGGCAGTATTTTTGTTATTGATCTATCCGCTGGACAAGAAGCGTGTAGAAGAGAACGTGGCTGTGCTTGCAAATAAACGGAAATAAAACATCAAGAGGCTCTATACTCTAAATGTTTGGAAGAACGCAAAGGGAAACAGGGCTAAATAAGTTCATAATGATAGGAGGGCTGAAGGATGGCAGATAAGTTTTTGGCTTACACAAAGCGAAGTGACTATCTGGTATGCGTGGACAGTGACGGTTGTGCCATGGATACGATGGACATTAAACATATCCGCTGCTTCGGCCCCTGCATGGTTGCGGAGTGGGGGCTGGAAGAGTGGCGTGATGCGATACTGGAGCGCTGGAATGAGATCAATCTGTACACAATGACACGCGGCATCAATCGTTTCAAGGGTCTGGTGAAGGCACTCGGTGAGATACAGGAGAAGTACTGCGAGATCGAGGAGCTTGATGCCCTGGAAAAATGGGTGAGCGAGACGCCGGAATTGTCCAATGCCGCTCTGGAGCGCGAGATTGCCAGAAAGGACAACATCTGTCTGCGCAAGGCGCTGGCGTGGAGCAATGCGGTCAATCAGTCTATAGACAGACTTCCGGAGGAGGACAAACGTCCTTTCCCTGGTGTGCTGGAAGCCTTGAAGAGAGCATACCGCGATGCGGATATCGCGATTGTATCCAGCGCAAACCTGAGTGCAGTGCTGGACGAGTGGGATTTTTATGGACTGTTGGAGTATACGGATGTGGTGCTGGCACAGGATTCCGGGAGCAAGGCATTCTGTATCGGTGAGCTGATGAAACGGGGATATGCCCCAGATCACGTACTGATGTGCGGTGATGCCCCGGGAGACCTGGATGCGGCGGAGAAGAACGGAGTGTATTATTATCCGATTCTGGTGCGGCACGAGGCACAGAGCTGGGAAGAATTTGTGCAGGAAGGAATCAGACATTTTCTGGAAGGTACTTATGGTGATGGATACCAGCAGGAAAAAAAGGAGCAATTTCTCAGGAATCTTGGCAAAAAATAAATCGGAGATGAAAAAAGGAGAAGTGGTACAATGGTAGATATGAAAGCAAAGCCATTCAACCTGTCAGATGAGGACTGCAAGTGGGTGGAGGACACCATCGCAGGTATGGATCTTGATGAGAAAAAAGGACAGCTGTTTTTCAACATGGGTTCTTCCCGCACGGAAGATTATCTGAAAATGACAGTGAATGATTACCATATCGGCGGTATCCGGTACAATCCGGGTACGGCGGATGAGATTTACGAGCAGAACCGTATCCTGCAGGAGAACAGCAAGATTCCGCTGATCATTGCCTGCAATACTGAGAACGGAGGAAACGGCGCATGTACGGACGGCACGATGATCGGAAGCCAGACCAAGATTGGTGCGACCAGAAATCCGGATTATGCTTATCAACTTGGCTATATGTCAAACAAGGAGGCTGCGGCGGTCGGCTGCAATTTATCCTTTGCACCGGTCAGCGATATCTTATACAACTGGGAAAATCCGGTCATTGGGCTGCGTACTTACGGCAATGATCCGAAGCAGGTTGCCGAGATGGCAAAGGCATATATGGACGGAGCACATGCAAATCCAGGTTTTTGCTGTGCTGCAAAGCATTTCCCGGGTGACGGACTGGATTTTCGTGACCAGCATGTGGCAAACAGTGTAAATGATATGAGCTGTGAGGAGTGGGACGAAACGTTTGGTCTGGTCTACAAGACACTCATCGACAATGGACTTGAGGCGGTCATGGCAGGTCATATCATGCAGCCGGCGTATGCGCGTCATTTTAATCCGGATATCACGGATGACGAGATGATGCCTGCAACGCTCTCGCCGGAGCTGATTGAGGGATTGCTGCGAAAAAAACTCGGATTTAACGGAATGGTATTGACAGATGCGTCACATATGGTAGGATTAACTTGTCGCATGAAGCGCAGCGATGTACTTCCTGCAGCGATTGCAGCAGGCGTGGACATGTTCCTGTTTTTTAACGAAATGGACGAAGATTTTGCAAGCATGAAGCAGGGATATCTGGACGGGCGCATCACAGAGGAGCGTCTTGACGATGCACTGCACCGCATACTGGCGCTCAAGGCGCATATGGGATTGCACAAGAAGGCAAAGACAGAGCTTATGCCTCCGCGTGAGCAGGTGCATGAGATCATCGGCTGCGATGCCCATGTAGCGATGCAGAAGGAGATTTCTGACAAGTCTGTCACTTTGGTGAAGTACAAAGACAAGGATGTACTGCCAATCACGCCGGAGCGCTATAAGCGGATCATGATTGTATATGTAAAGGGATTGTCCGCACCAGGACTTGGGGCATTATTCGCACCTAAGAGCTCACCGGCGGAAGTATTGCGTGACAAATTGAATGAAAAAGGATTTGACGCATTTATATATGAGAGCCCCATCGACAAGATGATGAAGCAGATGCAGGCAGGGGGAAAACCGGATTTCAATGCATATTTTGCAGGGAAGACACCGATCAGGGAATTCCGTGAAAATCAGGATCTGATCATCACGATGGTAGACATTCCGGGTGGATTCCAGCCGGTTGCACGCCCGGCATTTGGCATGACAAAGGGTGGCGGAGAGATTCCGTGGTATGTATTTGAGCTTCCGGTAGTAGTGATCGGCGTGCAGCACCCGTTTGTGCTTGCTGACATTCCGCAGGCGAGAACGTATATCAACACTTATGACAGCAATGATTCCACGCTGGATGCGCTGGTTGCAAAGCTGATGGCAGGCGAGGACGCATTTACGGGTGAGGACCCGGTGGATTCCTTCTGCGGTATTTTTGATACACGGATTTAGTATTTGGAATTTGGAACTCGAAATAGGAGGTGGAGTTTTATGCAGATGACTTTTCGCTGGTATGGCGAAGGAAACGACAGTATTACGCAGGAGCAGATCAAGCAGATTCCCGGTGTGGCTGGTCTTGTCTGGGCACTGCACGACAAGGCGGCAGGTGAAGTGTGGGAGATTGATGAGATCGAGAAGATGCGGCACCAGATTGAGGATCATGGGTTTAACATGGATGTTGTGGAGAGTGTGAACGTCCATGATGATATCAAGATCGGACTGCCGACGAGGGACAAATATATTGAGAATTACAAGCAGACACTGCGCAATCTTGCGAAGTTTGGGGTTATGGTAGTGACCTATAATTATAAGCCGATTTTCGACTGGACGAGGACAGATCTTTTCCACCCGATGGAGGATGGGTCCACAGCATTGTTTTATGAGAAGGCAAAGATTCAGGAAGATTACAAGGAGATGGCAAACTATATTCTCGAGAATCTCCATGGTATGACTTTCCCCGGATGGGAACCGGAGCGCATGGCAAAGCTCGATGAACTTTTTGAAGCGTACCGTCCGGTGACAAAGGAGAAATTGTGGGATAATCTGAAATATTTCCTCGAGGCGATCATGCCGACCTGCCACGAGACGGGGATCAAGATGGCAATTCATCAGGACGATCCGCCATGGGATATTTTCGGCATTCCACGCCTTCTGGTGGACAAGGAAGCAATCGGACGTTTCCTGTCTATGGTGGATGATGAGTACAACTGCCTGTGTCTGTGCTCTGGTTCCCTTGGCGCAAATCCCAACAATGATGTGCCGGATATCATTCGCACCTACTGTGACAGAATTGCATTTGCGCATATCCGCAATGTAAAGCATTTCCCGAATGGGGACTTTACAGAGGCTTCCCACCGCGACTGTGACGGTGATGTGGGAATTTTGGAGATTATGCGTGCTTACCATGACTGCGGCTATGACGGATATGTCCGTCCGGATCATGGCAGACACATCTGGGGTGAGCAGTGCCGTCCGGGTTATGGACTGTATGACAGGGCGCTCGGCATCATGTATATGTGGGGCTGCTGGGATATGCTTGAACGTTTAGAGGGAAGTGCGAAGAAAGGATAAGGCTTCGTTATATTGAGCTTCTTTAGAGCTATCTGTTCAGAAAGATCTGTTCAAGTGTGTAAATTGGTTCATATTACAAGTGCATACAGTGATTCGTATGCAGTAATTAAGAAATGAATAAGGAAATAAATTAAGAAAGGATGGATTCAATATGATGGAGCTTCCATTAAATATAGATTTTACTGGAAAAGTAGTAGTAGTGACAGGTGCAGGCGGCGTGCTGTGCGGCACGATGGCAAAGGCATTCGCCCAGGCAGGCGCAAAGGTAGCGGCACTTGACTTAAATGAAGATGCAGTGAAGGCTCTGGCTGACGAATGCAAAGCAGACGGCTTGATCTGCGAGGGATACAAGGCAAATGTGCTGGAGTTGGAAGCATTAACCCAGGTTCATGAGCAGGTATTGGCGGATTTAGGCCCCTGTGATATCCTTGTAAACGGTGCAGGCGGCAACAATCCACGCGCGACGACAGACAATGAATACCAGCATGAGGCAGTGGAGGGACAGAAGACCTTTTTTGATCTGGATCCCAATGGAGTGGATTTTGTGTTTAAGCTGAATTTCCAGGGAACCCTTCTGCCGACACAGGTATTTGCAAAGGACATGGTAGAGAAAAAGTCGGGATGCATTCTGAATATTTCCTCTATGAATGCCTACATTCCACTGACGAAAATCCCGGCTTATTCCGGCGCAAAGGCGGCAGTTTCAAACTTCACGCAGTGGCTGGCAACACACTTTGCAGGAACAGGGATCCGCTGCAATGCGATCGCACCCGGTTTCTTAGTGTCAAACCAGAACCGCAGCCTGCTGTTTAATGAGGACGGCACACCGACAGCGCGCTCCAAAAAGATTCTGAGCGGCACACCGACAGGGCGTTTTGTCGATAGTGAGGAGCTTCTCGGCGGCGTATTCTTCCTGTGTGATGATAAGGCGGCAAGCGCGATCACAGGCGTGGTTCTGCCAATTGATGCGGGCTTTGCAGCGTACTCCGGAGTATAGTACAGAAGACAGTATATCTGAAAAGTAAATAAAAGGGAAATGTTACAATACGTTCCTTACAGCATACACTATAATAATAACCTTTTTTGACGAGGTAAAAAGTGACCTGTAAGGAACGTATTTTGTCGAATGATTATGCAGATACATTGGTGGATGTCATTTTGCCGGAGGAGTATAACTATGATTTGCCAATCGACTACTGTTTTCACCGGCTCACGCAGGAGTGGGGGATTGCATACATAGAACGGAGCGGTACAGCAACTGGCGCGTCAGGGCAGCTTGCGTATTCCCTGACGCCAAAATGCTATGGACTGATGGAATATGGGGATTCACGGGTGTTGAAAGCAGCACAGAACAGGAATCTGAACACTCTGAGTATGGCGGAGTCCGGTATTCTGGCTGTGCAGAGAGCGCCATTGGATCTCACGGGAAAAAGGGTGACAATAGGCTTTATCGATACAGGAATCCGGTATCAGGACCCAGTATTCAGGGATTTTGCAGGCAGGAGCCGCATTGTGAGTATCTGGGATCAGACGATTCAGACGGGCACGCCGCCAGAGGGATTTGCATATGGTTCTGAGTATACCAATGAAATGATCAATGAAGCGCTTGCGAGTGAGAATCCTTTAGAAATCGTACCAAGTACAGACCCCAACGGTCATGGGAGTGTCATGGCAAGTCTGGCAGCGGGGAGTTCGATTGAGAATGGCAGTTTTACCGGGGCGGCGCCGGACTGCCAGATTGCGGTTGTGAAGCTTAAGGAAGCGAAGCAGTATCTGAAGGATTACTATAAAATCCCGCCTGGCGTCCCTTGTTACAGTGAGTCTGATGTCCTGCAGGCGATCCAGTATCTGCAGAAATATGTACTGCTTTTGACGAGACCGCTTGTGATCTGTCTGGGAATCGGAACAAGTCTCGGCGACCACACTGGCGGAGGGATGCTTGGAAATTATATTGATTTTATCAGCAAACAAAAAAGCCGGGTATCGGTGATCGCCGGGGGCAATGAGGGCAATACGGCGCACCATTTTTTTGGTAAGATCAGTGTGAGAGAGGCGTATCAGGATGTGGAGGTTCGTGTCGGAGAGGGGGAAAAAGGGTTTATTATGGATTTGTGGGGAGATGCACCATATTTCTATAATGCGACGATTCGAACTCCCGGAGGGGAAATAGCGCGGTGGAACAATCCCAGAAGCTATATTCCGCAGGAATTCACATTTGTCTACGAAAAGACCAGAATCGTGATCGAGTATCAGCTTGTGGAATCCCTGTCAGGGGCGGAGGTAATCCGATTCCGCTTTTCCGATCCGACGCAGGGCATTTGGAATATCAGGATTAATTCGGAGGGAAATACGATCGGGGGACAGTTTGACATCTGGCTGCCGATCTCTGATTTCCTGACATCGGATACCCATTTTCTCGAACCAAGTCCCTACACGACGATCACAGAGCCGTCATATGTGCATAGTGCGGTGTCCGTGGCGGGTTACCAGATTATCAATGACAGTATCGCGGCGTCCTCTGGGCGGGGATTTGCGAGGGATAATTATGTCGTTCCGGATATCGCAGCGCCGGGAGTTAATGTCTCCACTCCGTTCGGGGACAGGAGCGGCACAAGTGTTGCGGCGGCAATCACGGCGGGAGGCTGCGCGCAGCTCATGGAATGGGCGGTTGTGAATCGTAATGATATCCTTGCCAATTCTGTCAATATCAAAAACTATCTGATCAGGGGAGCCACTCGAGACAGTTTTATGGAATATCCTAACAGGGAGTGGGGGGCTGATGGTATAATAGTGTCAAGTTAGTAAGGAGCCAGTAAAATCAAAGGTTTCCGCTGATTTAGTCCTAAGAAAAAACTGTTGTGAGAACAACAAAAGTGATTAGGATGAGCTCATTTTTAATCTTGAAACTGAAAACTAAGCAACTTGACACTAAATTACCATCAAGTATTTTGACGGTGTACGAAGTGTACCTTGAAAGAGGTGATATTTGAATATTTAGCATTTAGGCAGGACTAAATTAGCTCTTTTTGTGGACAAGTGCCACGCTTGTATAGCTAACTTGGTCCTGCTTTTTTTATTGCAATAAAGGAGGTTTGGCAGATGGGCTTTACAAGAAGAGAGCTGATTGGGTTCTTAGACGGATCGAGAAGATAAGCAGGCTTTCCGCCGCAAGAGAGGTGGGTGGTGTGGATGGGAATTAACGTAAGGGTGCAGGACGTTCCGAAACCAAGCGGAATTATTGTGGCACAAGTAAAACTGGAAAAAGACCTAAGAAGCTGTATGTGCTGCAAGTTTTTTTACGGAAACAACAGCCAGTGTCTCATCAAGAAGTGTGTCAAGGAAGAAAGCAAGCCTGAAATCACGGAGCAGGACAAGGAGGATATGTGTTTTGGATGTCCGTACAGACAATCAGAAAGGTATTGTTTTCCCTGCATGAGGAAGATTTTAAGGAGAGATAAAGCAACATGAAAAAGATATGGAGGAAAAACAGGATGGAAAAACATATTGAAGTGATCGGGATCGATCATGGCTGGTCGAACATGAAAACAGCTACACACATTTTTACGACAGGAGTAAAGGAGATCACAACGGAACCCGCATTTTATGATGATGTGGTGGAACTGGACGGGAAGTATTACAAGGTAGGCGGGAAACGCCTTGAGGTCAGGGATACGAAAGTTGAGAATGACAACTTCTATCTGCTTACCCTTGCGGCGGTCGCAAAGGAACTGAACAGGCGGGGAATGAGGAATGTAGATGTCCTTTTATCCGTAGGGCTTCCCCTGACAAGGTTCGGTGCAGAGAAGCAGGACTTTATTGATTATCTGTCAAAGAGGAAAGAGGTCGGTTTCCTCTTTGAGAAAGAGAAGTATACAGCAAGGATAGCAAGGGTGTCCGTGTTCCCACAATGCTATGCAGCGGTTGCAGAACAGCTGAAAGCCCTGCCGGAGCGTGTAGTGGTGGTGGATATAGGAAGCTGGACCATTGACATCATGCCGATACAGAACGGCAAGCCGGATGAGGCGGAATGCATCACAAGCCAGCAGGGGCTTATCCGCTGCATGAGGACGATCAATGAGGAATGCAACAGGCAGATCGGGCAGGAGCTTGAGGAAAACGTGATACAGCAGGTCATGTCAACCGGAGAAGCCGCATTGCCGGATAAGTACATGAACATTGTAAGGGACTGCCTGCGTGATTTTGCACAGAAAGTCTACAATATCCTGAAAGAACACGGTTACAACCTTGACGTGATACCGATTGTGTTCGTAGGCGGCGGGGCGGCAGTCATGAGGCTGTTCGGTTCACATGACGGCGGGAATATCCGTTACATTGAGGATATCAAAGCAAATGCTAAGGGATATGAACAGCTTGGCAGGGTTTTCCTTGCAAAGCACCGTAACCAGATAGGATAGGAGTGGGCATATGGCAAAGTCAAATATTGTTTTCCGAAGTTACCGCCTCAATCTTGACAATGAACAGCAGCGCAGGGTAAACAGGGTACTTGCGGAACTGAATACAGACATCCATAAGTCTGTAAACCAGTTCATAACAGATGCCATAGACTTCTATGCAGACAGCTTTGGGGATGAAAACCTGTTGAGGGGGATAGGGGAACAGAAGAAAGAGGAATACATTTCAAAGCGTGACTTAGATGGTATCCGTGAAGAACTAAAGAATGATGTCAAGAATGAAATTATCATGCTGCTCGGTGCTGCCCTCGGAGGCGGCACGGCACGGGCGGCACCGGGCAGCATGGGAAGGACAGGCATGGAAACCGTGGCAAAGGAGACAGCATCCAATAATACAGGGGAACCTGCAGATCCAACCATGATGGAACTGGTTGACAACTGGGGATAGGAGGAATGTTTTATGGCAGGGATAGTTTTAAGAAAGACCGGGGTGGTACTGCTCACCATATTGAAATGGATATTACAGGCGGTGCTTGTGGCATTGAAGCTGGTGCTTGGAATGGTAAAACTGTTCCTGCTGCTTCTTGCCCTGGTTATGAGGATCGTACTTACGATGACAGGTGTTTCGTCAGGCAGACGGTGAGAGGGGGATAACAACATTGAAGGGAGGTGATGGCATGTGGAGGCTGAAATTTTACAAGGCGTATGCAAAGGACAAGAGCCTGAAAACAATGATTGCATACTGGGGTAAGTTTAGCAATCCGGTATACTGGGGGAAACAAGCGTAAAAGTAATGAATAACCATGCATGAACCCGGCGGGGCATGTAAGCGGGATCAGCTTATATGTCCCGCTTTTTTTGCGGCATGGAAAGGAGGACACATGACAACAGGGGAAAGGATACGGTATTACCGTGAGCAGAAGGGAATGACCTTAAAGAAACCTGGCGGGAAGGCAGGTTTCCGAAACAGTGCGGATGTGCGTATTGCACAGTATGGGGGCGGCGCAAGGGTTTCAAAGGCAGATACCCTTGTAAAGACTGCAGAGGCTCCTGATGTGCCTGTGGATGCTTTATGCTGCATGGAAACGGAATGTATAAAATGTAAAAGCTTTAGGCTGGAACAGTTGCAGGAATACAGGAGGACAGGAAAGGAGAGTGGGAATAATGATGGATTATGAAATATTCAAAGATGTGGTAACGGAGAAATTTTTATCCTATATGCCTGAAAGTTATCAGAATATGGAGGTAAGGGTTGACCCGGTGGAAAAGATCAACCGTAAGCTGGACGGGCTCGGCTTCTATATGGATGGCACAAGAGTGATGCCTTCACCCAATATATATATCAGTGACATGTATAAGGAGTATTTAGGGACAGGGGATTTACAGGAGACCATGCAAAATGCGGCAGAGGCAATGGACAGGGCATTTAAACAGGCAGCATTGCCGATGCTGGATAAAAGCACTGCAAGGGATAATATCATATTCCAGCTTGTAAATACCATGCAGAATGAAGATATGCTGCAGAGAATACCACACAGGGAATTTCAGGATCTGTCCATTATTTACCGATGGGTGGTAAGCGTGGATGAACGGGGGATTTCAAGCTCCGTAATCAATAATAATCTTGCAAGGGAACTTGGGATGGGAGAAGAACAGCTATTTAAGGCTGCCGCGGAAAATACCAGACGCATGCTGCCTCCCACAGTAAAATCCATGAATGAGGTAATGAGGGAAATGTTCCTGTCTGACGGAATGCCGCCGGGGGTGGCAGACCTTATGACTGGAGAAATGGAACCGGAACAGACCATGTGGATCATTTCAAATGAATGCAGGATCAGTGGTGCGGTTTCCATGCTTTATGAAGATAAGCTGCATACACTGGCGGAAAAAGTGGGAAGGGACCTGTATATCCTCCCTTCGTCTGTGCATGAGGTCATTGCCGTGTCTGTCGATATGGGCGATCCGGAAGAGCTGGCACAGATAGTTGCGGAGATAAACATGGACCAGGTGGAACTTGGCGAACGGCTTTCCAATCAGGTGTACCACTATGACAAAGGCCTGCGGAAGATCACGCTTACAACCAACACGCCAAACAAGAGGCTGGATGGGGTTGTTGCAGGGCAGGGACATGTCTATGAAACGAAGCAGTCCAGATAGGGGCAGATCCCCTGCGTCTGCAAAGGCAGGCGCATCTTGCCCCGCAAAACAGGGAGGATCATATGTATGGAAGAAACACAAAAAGAACTGACTGTAAAAGAGCTGCTGGAACTGGTGCGGTGGCAGGAGGGTGAATTTATTATCCATATCAAGACGGGAGGGGAGGGAACAGATGCCGAAAAAGAATCCATTTAAACTGGAAGTTGTATCGGTAAGGCTGGTAAAGGATGCGCCGATGTTTTCAGACCACAGGATTAACAGCCCGGCAGATGCCGTAAAGGCAGTGGGGGATTTCCTGTGTGAGATGGACAGGGAGGTACTGTGGGCCCC
>JAIEEY010000122.1 GCA_029067205.1 Lachnospiraceae bacterium | reverse complement strand
TGTTTGATATCTTTTTAGAATTGCAACAATTTTCTTTTTTAATATTTTAACATTAAACGGTTTTGTAATATAATCATCTGCCCCTAAATCAAACCCTCTTATGATATCCTTTTCTAAATCTCTAGCAGTCAAAAAAATGATAGGTATATCATAATTCAATTTTCTTATTTTCTCACATAATGCAAAACCATTTCCATCCGGTAAACTTATATCCAAAATAATTAAATCATATGACTCTTTTTCTATAATTTCCTCTGCCTGCTTAAAACTATAAACACTATCCATATTCATATAATCATCTTTTAAACAATACTGTATTCCATGGTTAAGCACTTCATCATCTTCTACAATTAAAATATTATACATATATTACTCCATATCCCATATTAATTTTCCCAATGCCTCCTTTTTTGCCCGACAACGTTCTTGAAAATCATCGGTATCTATATATATATCAGCAAAATGAAGGCATGACCAACAAAATAAATTTACATCACATTTTTTACAATGCTCTATTTTATCTGGATATAATTCTTTAAATTTTTTAAATGATGATAATGATTCTAACCTTTCTCTATCTGAGATCACACTAACCTCATCTTGGCAGAAAATATTCCCAAGTCTATATTTTTCTTTAACCAACAGCACACATGGATATATATCACCCTTATAATCAATACAAATTTCTTTTTTACATGCTCCACAAGTACATGCTTTTAAGGTATCTTGCATCTTATCTTGGCTAAACTCATTCAATTGTTTTTTAGACACTTGATTAAAAATATCTTTTGAATCTTCCCCACGCCCTATTGGAGAAAAAGCTCGTGGAATTGGTTTTGTTGCTAATTTACGATTAAGTTCATAAAAATCTGGTAACAAATAATAATTATTATTGCCAAAAACCATAGATAATGAAATCGCCGTAAATGAACGTGAATGAAGCAATTCTATTGCTCTCATTACTTTTGAAAACACCCCTTTTCCTCTGATCTCTGAGCAAGTTTGCTCGTTTATCCCATCTACACTTATATCAATACTCGATATTCTCTTAACCAAAAAATCTACATTTTTTTCTGAAATTAGAGTTCCATTAGTCATAACTGTTATTTTTCCATCATATTTATCCGATAAAAAGTCTAATATATCAAAGAAATCTTCCCGGAATAAAGGTTCGCCTCCAGACAATACAATTTGATTAGGCTTTAATCTGATTATTTCTTTCAACGCCTCAATTATCTTTTCAGTATTTAAGTAATCTTCAGAAATACTCTGTGCTGCATTCATTGAGCAATGTATGCAATGCAAATTACATCTATGTGTTAATAAGAAATATACTTGCCCCAACTGTTGTTCTTTTATTTCTTTCGACTCCCAAACATTTAATTCTTCAAGTTTTTTAATCAATTGTTCTATGTATATCTGGTCTTCTATTGTTTCAAAACTTCCTATAATCTGTTCAATATTTAGATTTTCTGAAACAGCTTCATCCAGAATTTCAAAACTTTCTTTTGAAATTTTTATCCAATTTCCAGTATCTGTATTTGTCAAAACGACACGATTATTACGCTCCAATTTTCTCATGTTTGAAGCCCAAGCCAATTTATTCATTTCCTCTTCCTCCAAATCTGCAATAAGCTTTATATAACGCGTTTGTTTCAGCACACAAAAAAGCGGGAGGTGATCCATAACTTCCAGTCAAAATTTTGTTGACTAATTTACATCTAGCACCAACACACCAATGCTCTAATCCGCACCCTTCACATTCCGAATCGGCCTTATCCGCTTCTTCTAAGAATCTCACTGTTTTCTGCTCTGCGGGTACTAAAACATTTCCAAGTTGATATTTTTCACAATTCACCATACAAGTACATGGATATATTTTACCCTGACAATCAATATTAATTTCACCTGTTCCGGCATTACATTTACCTTTAGCAATCTGAAAATCCGGACTCAACAAACTAATATGAACCTCCTCTTTGTTCCCATAAAAATGATACATCTTACAAATTTCATATTCCAATATTTCAGCATGTTCTTCTGTCCAATTATCATCTGAATAATTTGGAACAGGCACAACTATACGAAATCCTAAATCCACCACATTTTTTACACTTTCAAAGAGACTTCCCACCGTATCTGGCGTGTAAGTCATCCTAGCTCTCAAATCTTTTCGTCTTGATAACAGTGGATATATATTTTTAATAACTGTATTGTATGTTCCAGAGTTTTGTATCGTAATCCGATTACGATCATGAATTTGTCTCCCTCCATCAATACTTATCGACAAATTATAGAAAAAATTTTCAGATAAATATTCCATTTTATCCTTATCCAAAAGTATAGCATTTGTTGTAATTCCAAAAAGTATTTTCTTATTTGGGAATCTTTCTTTCAAGGCTTCCGTCATAAAATGAACTATTTCATAATTTAATAAAGGTTCACCGCCATGATAATTTACTACAATATATCCAGGTATTCCTTCTATCTTGTGATACATATAATTTAATACCTGCATTGCAGTTTCTTCACTCATTTGCATCCCATTTGCATGATTACCTTCATAGCAGTATTTGCATTTTAGGTTACATGCTGTTGTAACCCATACATTAAAAAGCATGAAACACCTCCTACTCATTTATCTTCAGTCTTTCGATTATTGCCACCGAAAAACTTTTTTGTATTGTTTTTTGCGGTACAAAATAGCAGATAAAAAATAATAAAACACATATTATAATTAAAAGTATCGCTGGATATGAAAATTTCGCGTATGTTACAATACTTGAAAAAATATGAAAAATTACAAAAAGTATCAAATTTCCAATTGTCAATACACAAATCATAGTTGCAATAAAATAAATAAAACTTTCATATATTACCATCTGAGTTATCTGTTTCTTTTTTATCCCGATACTTTCCATGATTGTAAAATCTCTTTTTCTTTCAGCAATTCCTGTATATACTACATTTATAAAATTAACAATTCCTATTATCGCCAATACAACAGCAAGGCTGCCACCCATACCATATAGCGTTATTTTAACTTGCTTAAGCCCCTCCATTTTTTCAAGAGCTGAAACTGTTACAATTTCATTTGAATATATACTTTGTGTAATCAGGTCATTTACTGAGAAATTCACTTCCTTCTCATAGCCACTTTGTATATCAATCATTGCATTTGTTATCACTGGTTCTTTTACAACATCTTGCAAATATTTCTGTGAAACAAGTAAATAAGGGGCAACTGTTCTCATTGAGCCATAATTATTATATATTTCTGAAATACATCCCCCAAAAGAAATTGTATACTTTTTATTATCTAAAATTGCTTTGCCAGTGGACGAATCATAATTTCCAAGTTGGAATGTTATAGATTGCCCCAAATCAAACAGCTTCGTATCATCACATGGAATCAAGCAAATTTCTCCATCATCAAATGCTTGCCAATCAATATAAGGATATTCTTCTTTTAATCGATCGGTAACATTAATACCAATTAATTGACTATAGAATACATCAGGATTTTGAGAGAAATATTCATTTTCCAAATCATTTTCTAAAATCATAGATTCCACATATCTTCCAAAAACTTCAGAGCTGTATTCTGGTGCAATCAATTGTTGTGTGATTGTACGAATTGATGTGACACCTTCTATTTTCTCCAGTTGTTCAATAGCAGTATTATCAAATACCTGCTCAGTCATGCCCTCATATCCAAGCGCAGCAGTCTTATTTTTCAATTCAATATCTGCTTCCATATTACTCCTAATAAAATTGTTAATATTCATACTCGGTACAATCATTCCAATAACTAAGCAAGATGTAATTCCCAACGTCATGGATAATACAACTAAGAAAAACCTTTTTTTATTTTTAAATACATTGGTAACAGCAAGTTGGAAAAAAGTTGGCTTTCTTCTTTTATGAAATTTACCTTTCCTATTATTCTTTACTACTTCATAACGCAATGCTTCCATAGGAGAAATTTTACCAGCAATTGCTGCAGGACGCATGATCGCACTAAAAACAGTTATACCGGTAAAAATAATTGTCCCTAAAACAATTCCTATATTACATTCTAAAATGTTATTACCGCCCTCTAACATACTATTCAGGAACATTGGGACCATAAATTTAGAAAATAGATATCCTATTCCTCCACCAATAACAATTCCAATTACTGACATCTTAGCACCTTGCCAGATGAGAAGACCTCGAATTTGTTTTTTTGTAATTCCAATTACCTTTAGTTGGCCAAAATAATGAATGTTGTTGATAACGCTAATATTAAAAATATTATATATCAAGAGATAGCCACTTATTATAATGCACAAAATAATAAAAAGAAGAAGAATACTAATTTCCACACTGACTTTTGATTGAAAATCCGGATTCACACTAAATGCTTGTTTCTGGTTTAGATTCAATAAACTTCTCAATTCTTCAATCTGACTATCTGTAGCTTTGCTTTCAATGCTAATATCTGCGAGCGTTATCATGTTTGCCAATTTATCACTTTTTTTTTCAACAAACGCATCAGAAACCAAAATATATGCCACACTTCCATCTTTCGTTGAATTGTCATATTCGTCAAAATAACCTGATAAAATAAAGTCATCAAAAACTTGTTTGTTAGATATATAATAAGTAAAGGAATAAGTTTCTCCAAGTTTTGGATTTGAGATTCCCATCTTTTCCAAAACCCATTTTGGTACCATAATTTCGTTTTCTTGCTCGGGATATTTCCCAACAATATTTTCAAGAACAGGCTTTCTATGCTTTTCCCACTCTATAGAATCATAATAACGAAATGCATAATATAACCCTGTATTTTCCTCTTGATACTCCACACTTCCAGCTTGAATAACATTTTTTTGTAATCCTATGCATGTTACAATATTACTCTTTTTTAATACTTCAATTTGACTATTATCGGGATTATCTAAAGTTGCATTTCCCGTTGTTCCCAGTAATTGCTGTTGTTGTAATTGATATGTGCTAATATAACTAGATCCTATAGAAAATACTGTAAGTATCATAAAAGCTGTAAGGGCAATCGCAATTATGATGCAAATATTTCTTGATTTATTACTCTTGTAATTCTTTTTAGCCATTTGTAGCACAAATTTTGAATTTGAATTTTGAAACATTTTAACACCTCACGATTTTGCCATCTTCAATCCTTATGATTCTATCAGCTAACTGTGCTAATGAATCATTATGAGTGATAACCACAACTGTCTGACCATATTTCTTGCATGTTCCTCTCAGTAAATTCATAACTTCTAAAGATGATTTACTATCTAAATTTCCGGTGGGTTCGTCCGCAAGAATAATGGCCGGTTTTGTAATCAAAGCTCTTGCTATAGCAATTCGCTGTTGTTGGCCTCCTGACATTTCATTTGGAAGGCAGTCTAACTTATTTTCTATTCCTAATATGTGAACAATATCTTTTAAATATTGATTATTAACTTTCTCTCCATCTGCCTGAATTGGCAAAACAATATTCTCATAAGCTGTTAAATCTGATATCAAATTATAACTTTGAAAAACAAAACCAATATTTCTTCTTCTAAATAAAACCCTCTCGTCCTCTGTCATTTGTTCTATATTTTTACTGCTTATAATAATTTTCCCCTTTGAGGGTCTATCCAAGGCTCCCATCATATTAAGCAATGTTGTTTTTCCACTTCCAGAAAACCCCACAATAGCTACAAACTCTCCTTTATTAATAGAAATGTTTACATCACGCAAAGCAACTACTTTATTACTTTCATTCCCATATTCTTTATACACATTTTCTATTTTCAGAATTTCCATATTATCTCTGCCTTTCCATTAATTTGAAATATGGAGGAGGTATATTTAGCCTCCTCCATATAAAACACAAAGCTATATGTTAATATAATATTTAAACTATATTCTAGCCAACTAAACTCAAGACACTATTTATCCTAATTCTACCACCATGTTGTACCTGAAGATGTTGGTGTTCCTGTAACATAAACACACCCCTGATCGTAACTTAAATTTCCTACCCACATATGCGCAGGGCAATCATTCATACAGCCCTGTCCTTTAACGTCTAATTTTTCTACTTTGTCAGTAATTTTTTTATTTTTCATGATATTAACCTCCATATAATTAACTATTAGCTTTGCTTGAATTCATCATACCAAAAAAAAGTTTCAATCTTACCACAATTGAAAAAATAATTGTTACACTTTTGTGATAATTGAACTTAAAGTCAACTATTTTAAATATGCATACATTATATAACTCCAACTGCCTCTTTCATCGGGAGTTTGACAGTTTCAATTAACAATAAAGGGAAAAGTACGTCCGCCAATGTACGTAAACTCGGAACTCTTAAGGAACTGCTGGCTGAACATGGACCCACTCGTGATGATGTCATGAGATGGGCTAAAGAAGAAGCCAGAATAGAAACTCTTATATAAGCATCCTCTTTTTCAACCGCAAATGCAAATTTTACAATATATTGATTGTGACAAAGAAATTAACTAGTACAATGAGTTAAATTATAGACAAATAATATGGTCTACGCCAAAAGATTACAAGCCAATTTATGCAATGTACAATTTTTCGTCCTCATGTAGAATGGAAGAAACGAACTCATAATCTTTTTATTAGTTACTTTTCACACTCACGCCAGATTTAGGCATAATGATGAATATAAAAAAATTTCTATACACAAAAAACAGGCGAAAAATGCAGAATTGTGGATATGTTACCCACTGAAAACTTTTTCGTTTGTTTTTCTTTTTACAGACGCTTCTTTCTTTATGCCGATCCGGTTTTTTATGTTTTTTTCTTCATACTCCGGTTTTTGGGATGCTTATTGTAAATTTTTACGCAAAATGTAAAAAAATGCCCTGCAAACCGTGAATTTAGAGGGGGCGTCACTTTACAAATCCATGGAATTTATTAAGATAAAATTGTAGTAAGCGGGATATCGTGGGATAAGCCGAAATGTTAAGGGGTACCGTGGAACAATTTTATAGGAGATAAAATACATGGAATAGACGAAAAGATGAAGTATGATTCTGGAACAGTTGATCAGAAAGCGGAGAATGAGGAAAGGAAAAAGGATCTCACTGGCAAATGGTCAGATGAATATCTACGAATCAATGTTTATAATGTCCTTCTATACGATCGGAAACAGATATCAGATCTACAGTGGCATTCCCGCAGATCAGGCTGTAACTACTGTAGTCTATATCAATGATGCTGACAATACTGTGATCAGCAAGACCAATTCCACATCAGTGGAAACCTTCTCTCCCAATGACCAACAATAAATCAATCGGATAGGGACATTAAAACAGATCCGCAAGCTGGTCATATTCATAATCATACGTTCGCATAAACACATCTCTCGTCAATGTGTCTGCATTTACCATGTAAACATAGTAGCACTCGTACCATTGCCCATTATAATATGATAGCCGATAGTTATATTTGAGTACACCTGACTCGCCTTTTTGCAGAATAAATGCTGTCTCATTGAGTACATTCGGCCTTCCTGCAAGCTTTGCGCCTGACCGATACAAATCCTCATTTCCCCCCCGGCGCCTTGGCATGCCCATTTCACAGTCATACCACTTCACCCGGTAAACGCTGTCTGTCTCCTCGTCAATATGAATGCAGGGAATAGGAACCTTCTCTATCCCTGCCATATCATAAAAGGTTCCTCTATCCCGCTGTATGCTCTGATTATGTTTTAGCGCCCTCTTTTCGCCATACTCGTCGTACCCTGTAAACGGTTCATTTCTGGTTTCATCCCAATACTGCTTCCCGCGCGCTGCTAAAATTCCCTGTCTGTAACTGACATGCCCTCTTTCCTGATAATAATTGCATCTTTTCAGAAAAATACCATCTCCTGAAAGCGGAACCTCCTCTTCGATGATGACAGGCTGATAGTATTTCTCCCTCTGGACAGCGCCTTTTGGTGTCCGGCTCTCTTTGGTCCACTCCATATTGATCAATAATATCGCAAGCATTTAACCTGTAATCTCGTCCTTTACTGCATCCAGCTGCTCCGCTGTCATACCACAAGGCGGCATGACAAGAGACCGGTTGTCATCGTTGTACCTTGGTATCAGGTGTATGTGAAAATGAAATACCGTCTGACCTGCGATCTCATTGTTGTTCTGAACCACGTTAAAACCGTCACAACCAAGCTTTTCTGTCATTATCACCGCCATTTTTTTTGCAAGCGGGAGCACTTTGGCTGCTGTGCTGTCATCGATCTCATACAGATTCTTATAATGATCTTTCGGCAAAATCAGTGCATGCCCTTTCGTGGCAGGATTCAGATCGAGTATCACCCGGAAATCACTATCCTCATACAATGTTCTTGACGGTATCTCACCGTTCGCAATTTTACAAAAAATACAATTTTCGTCTTTCATATTAAAGTATCCTCCATTTTTATGCTTTTTGTGTTGTAAATACATACAGAAGGTCAAGTGTACGTAACACTTTAAAGTCTCCCTTCATTTTCATGTCTCCGGACATAAACGCCTTTTGAAAAGTCATGCGTCCCGCTATAATATCGTTCATAACGTTCGTGGACACCTGCATCTCGACATCAACACTGTCCGTATCCCCATAATAGCACTCCATCTCTGTGTGGTTCACTTTGATGATCAGCGGCAGCCGTGTCCCTGGCATAATGAACTTATAGACTGCCCGAAATCCCGCCTGCGGATAAAAATGTTCCTTAAAGTCCTGCAGGAACATGGTACTATCTGGCTCTTTCACGTTCATCAGATCCTTGAACATGCTGGCAAGTTCCTGTATATCCTCCTTCTGTTTCTGCACATACAGATCATCGCTGGCAAGCTCAGACAGCTGCTCTGCCTCCTGCGGTGTCAGGTTCAGGCTCTGTGTGAACGTGATCTTCTGCTTCACTGCCTGATTGCTGTTGGGGAATATCGGCATTTTTTGATTAATAGAACGATACATGTCCTCTGTGCGCTTCTCGATCACCCTTTCATATCCCGCATTCTGCTCCAGTTCCGATACATCTGCTATATAACCGCAGATACCAGTGATCGGTCGTCCTCCAAGAATCTCCCACGCCTCTGTGAGATTCTTGGAAGCCTCATGTTCGCCGTAAGTCGTCGCCATGACAATAGGACACATGTAAATATTGGCAATCCTTTCCTTGTCACCATACAGCCAGCAGGAGTCAAGAAACTGGTGCATATATCCGCCGATGCCATACCACTCCACTGTTGTCGCCAGGATAATGCCGTCTGTATCCTTCAATGTCTGCGGCAGCGTGACAATATTATTCTTAAACTCATACAGATCATAGCGCTCCACGCTGACATTGAGCTCACGCAGCACCTCCTGTATCTTATTTAACACATATAAGGTCGGGTCCCCAATCAGCCCTCTGCCTCCATAATAAATGTTAATCTTCACCTTCTATATCCTCCTGTTTTTATCAAATTCATAACCGCCATGATCAGCAGTCCACACACAAGTCCGCCCACATGCGCCGCATTGTCGACACGTGCTGCCCTTGTACCAGAATAGATCATGTAGACAACCACAAATACCATTTTTCCTACCGATATACTCTCATATCCATTTGGCATCACCCTGCCATTCTCATCGAGAATATCCGTCTGGTCAGGATTGGTACCCACCTTATAGGACCGCCTCCGCGCTCTGCGTCTCATATCCCGGATGACTAAAAGAATAAACAGCGCACCAATCAACCCGAATATCGCACCGCTGGCACCAACTGCATCATAGATGTCGCCTGTCATAACAGAGTACAAAATTGAAAAAACGCTCGCGCCAAAGCCCGACAACAGATACAATACCGCAAACTGAATATGTCCAATCATCTGTTCCACCATCTGTCCCAGTCCGATCAGATAAATCATATTGCTGACAATGTGCTCTATATCCGCATGTAAAAATATGGCAGTCACAAATCGATAGTACTGTTTGTCAACAAGAATTTTCTCCGCGTTCATGCTACCAATATTATACACCACTTCGCCCATTTGTGTACATAAAATATATCCAACAATGTTGATTGCCATAATTACCAGAGTAACACTGTAACTACGCCAGCTTACCGTCCTTTGAGCTTCCATCTTCCACGTTTCCCCTCTCCCACCACGCTTCTTACGGGTTTTGCAGCACAGCGCAAAACCCGTAAGAAGCAGTTATGAGAAGTATACATCATCAAAGGAGCTGTTGTCAAACGCATCTGTTGGTTTAGCAGTACCAAAAAAGGGAGCCCTTGGTTCCTGCTCCCATTCTCTTTCAATGTAATTCTATCAGCACCATATCTCCTTCTGAAATACCTTTAGTAATCTCTACATAATTTCCGTCTGAAAAACCTGTTGTCACATTTTTTTTCACAACGTCCCCTTTTTTATTGCGCATTTTGACATATGAACGTGCACCTTCTGTATAAACTGCCTTATTGGGCACATAAAGTGCCTTCCTCCTTTCATTTGCCCAAAATGTCACGTCGCCTGTCATTCCTTCGTAAAAACCTGACATACCACCCTGTATGTTCACTTTAACTATATAACATAATTTTTCTGAACCATTGTCATATTCCTTATTAGATATTTCCGTAATCCTGCCTTCATAAACTTCATCAGGGTGGTCTGCAAATGAAATTTTTACTAATTCATCCTGGTTTACCGCAAGATAGTCCTCCTCACTCAATGAAACCTCCATTGTCACCGCTTCTTGGTCATACAATGTAACAAGTCTGTCATTTTTGCTCACAGTATCACCTGTCTTTGTCATAATATCTGACAGGATACCATTGTATTGGGAACGCACCCGATTGTGCACAATATAGGCATTAAATATCTGAATATTCTGCAATGCGGCCAGATAACGCTCTCTTGCCTCCTGCAAAGCACTGTCAAGGTTTAATGTCTGGATATCATACCATTCTGACGCTATACTGGAATCATAGAGCTCAGTATCGTAATCCATCTTTACCACCAGCTTTTCTTTTTCCAACTCCTGAACGAGCTTATGATAAGTGCGGACTGCCTCATCAACTTCAAATAAAAGCAATTCGTTTTTCTTCGTGAGACTTTTGACCTGTTCTTCCAACTGATTTACCATATTTTCCGCTGTTTCCCTTGTCTTTTGATAAACGGTATAATAATATGCATCATTATAACGGTTGTCGTAATTTTCAGAAACAGCTGCCTCTGCCTCTTTCAGATACTTCTGTGCCTTTGCCAGCTCCTGCTGCGTCTGTGTCAGCTCCAACAGATTCTCATTGACCTGATTCTGTTTGTCATCGACAGCTTCCTTTGCATCATCTGCCTTTTTTTGAAGCTCGTCACACTTGCTGCCATATACCACGTCTGCATATTTTCCATTTACGATATCACTGTCATAACCCTGCGATGCCAGCAGGCGCAATTCTTTCTGCTTTGCTTTTAACACTTCACAGTCTCTATTGGCGTCGAAGACCTTTTTCTGCAAAATCGATCTGACGTTCTGTACGCTTTCTGGTGTAACACGAAACAATGCTGTGCCTTTTTGTACCTGCTGCCCCGCACTGACAAGTACTTCTTCAATCTGCAGTGCAGCGGAAGCTTCCCCCGTCCATGCACCAATATCCAAATCAAAGGTCTGCTCGACCACACTGAGCGATATCGGGGCAGTTTTTGTAATTCCTACTGTGAATATACCATATTCCACTGCTTCTTCATGGTATGCTATATCTTCTTCCTTATTATTTTTAATACAATAAATGATAGTAACTACAGTGATTCCCATACAAATAATACCAACAACCGCAGCCGTCAGAATAAAATGACCTTTTTTCATTGTGTATCCTCTTCTTTGTCTTCGTTCATCAAACGATCTGCATCTGCCACGAAGGACACGAGTTTTCGTGTATCAACTAACCAATCGCCTTTTTTGTAACCTACCTCTGTCACCAATCCATTGCCTGTCGCATAAACAGTACCATCTCCTACAAACTGGTTGAATGCATCAAGCCTGCGCGCTGCCTGCTCTAAGTCTGACTGTGCCCTGCTCACTGCAGTTTCATATTCCTTTAAGATACCTGCATATTTGGCATTTGCAATCTCTCCTTCCGTCCGGGCGCTGATGCGCGTCTGTTCTGCTGCCAAGAGCTCCTTCTCTATAAGCTGCTGGCTCTGCAATATCTCCTCCTGTAATGCATAAACTTTCTCTACTTTGTCCGTAATCTGCTGATTGGACGCTTCCAACTGGTTAAGAAATTTTTCATAGGAGTCCCTTGCCGCCTGGAAGTTTTGGGCAGCTTGGACCTGATTGGTCACAAAACTTTCTTTGGCTTTTTCAACCTCTTTCTTTGCCTGGTCATATGTTCTTGTTATTTCTGCTCTCTTTTCCTGATAATCGTCATCTGTCAGCGCTGTCTGCAGCTGGTAAATATCAGCTAAAAGCTGCTCTGTCTCCAAGATTTTTTCCACCATATTACTATTTAATTTTGCGATTGTATTGTCATATGCAGTCTGTGCAAGCGCCTTATTCATCAAAGCTTCATTATGGGAGAGCCCAGCCTCCAATACGCCAATATGATAACTCGTCTGCGCCCGGGCAAGTGCTATATCAGCCTCATACTGTATATCAGCAAGTGCTTTTCTGACGTTTTCAATACTGTCCTGTGTAAATTTACAAACCTGATCTCCCTCCTTGATGTGCTGCCCATTCTCCACATACACTTCATCGAATTTCAAATATTTTGCGTGCTCCTCGTCTGTTTCTGCCAAAATATCCGAAATATAAATGTCCAAGTCATACATCTGTGATGCTGTTTTGCGTTCTTCTGATTTGTATCCATCTGCATTACATTGGACAACTTCGTTTTGCGTAAATTCTCCGAATGCCACTGTCACTGTCAGATTTGGTTTTATAACACTGATATCACCATTTAGTGACACCATCACCATATTGTATCCCGACATTTTATTATCAGATATTGTTATGGGCTGAAGCGTTTCGACAATGCCGTCAAAACTGCCGCTGTCCGCTATGGACACACTGGCTTTTTCCCCGACTGTAATCTCTGCTGTACTCCTTTCTGGCACCATCGCAGACACAAATAACTTCTCGGGATTTTCATATGCAAGAATCAACTCACCTCCCGCAAGCGCTTGTCCCTCGTCTGCCCACACCGTTACAACCGTTCCTGCCTGCTCTGTATATAAATATCCGTCCCCAATCAATCCTTCAAATAATGCTTTATTTTCGACTGCCTTGTCTCTTGCATTTTTTAGATGCTCCAATTCGTCAGCAAGGCTCATCAGACAGACATTATAGTCATTTTCCGCAAGCTGTCCCCTCGCAACAGCCAGTTCATAGGATGTCTTTGCGTGAAGACTCCCTTTCTCACGTTCGAGCTGTGCATCTATAAGGTTCTGTTCTGCTCTCTCAAGCTGATTCAACAGCTTTTGAAGTTTCAACTCTGCTCCCTCGATCTCCCTCTGATACTCCTGTCTCGCCTGCTCATATTCCTCCTGTGCCTCTGTCATTTCTTCCTTTAACAGTGCCACAGCCTTGATGATCCACTGACGATCACTCAGCCCTTTTTGCGCATTATTCTTGTCAGACAGCGCATTTAGCTCCTCTGGTGTCACTTCCCAGTATGCTCTGCGGCTGACAAATAAGTCGTATGCTTCATCATAGGCTTTTTTCAGCTTTTCAATCCGATAATCCTCATAAAACGTATTGTTTACCACAGCAAGATAATATGCATTGTACTCGTTCTGCGCCTCCTCATAGGCTTTTTCTGCCTTCACAAGCTGCATTTCCAACTGTGTCAGCGTATCCTGATAAACCTGCGGTGCAAATCCCGCTTCGAGTACGGTCGTATCATATGTATATTTTGCCTGTATCTTGTCCTCCCCATTGGAAATCACTTTGCTCCGATAAGCCAGCTCTGTATTCTGTACTGCTTTCTCCAGCTCCGCACGCGCCTTCTCAATACTGTCATCTGTAAACTTAATATACGCATCCCCTACGGAAACGGTATCGCCGTTTGAGAGATATACGTCCTCCACATAGAGTCTGGTATCCTCCAAAAAATCAATCGCAAAGGTTACTGCATCTATTCCGATTTCTGTCACTCCTGTCGCCGTGACAATATCGCCACTGTCAATTTGAAACGCATTTTCTTCTTTCATATTATCCGGAAGCATTTCCTTATGATCTGGGCATATTATGCAAAAGTAACATAAACTACCTGCTGTCAGGAAAATGATTAAAGTTAGAATTCCAACTTTTCTCAATCGATGTTTCCTATTTCTTCCCAACATCCATATCACCTCACCGTAACGAAGTTCTGTTTTTTACTATAAAATTCATTTTTTCCAATGCTGTGTTTTTTATGAATTGATTGTAAAATAAAAATGAGATGTTCAAACATTGTGAACGACAGTTGTATATGGTATAATATACTCATACTTCCCACACCAAAATAAGCCATTACCCCTTGTAACACGTGGGTTTGACCCTTAATAATACTATGC
>JAIEEY010000121.1 GCA_029067205.1 Lachnospiraceae bacterium | reverse complement strand
TTTAAATATTTTTATGTGAGATTAAATACACTCTATATCCCGCAAATTACAAAAGAAAAGAATTGTTTCAATCACAGAAACTTGATTCCGTCTTGACGAATAGACATTTTATACTTACAATAAAATAAAATGTCAGCCCCTATAACAGAGTAATATATTGCTCTGTTATAGGGGCTGTGGATTGAAATAATGCTTTTTATAAGTAAGGAGTTGTTCAGTATAAAAACAACTCCTCTTTCCTTTGTCATATCAGATGTCACGAAAAACGTATCCTTAATAGATAAAAATCTATTTGCAAAGCAAATTTTGCATGGAATTTTACATGTTACTGGAATGGAGTGAACAGCAATATAGATACTGTACATTTTCCAATCTCAATAAAAAAGCTTTTCAATTTGTATATTTATGATGGAATGTGCGTTAGCAAGACAGCATGCCTACATATTCAACAGACAACGAACATAAAACGAAATCTTATGCCCACAAGTCCATAAACAGTCGAAAAGATAACAAACAGATGACAACGTTTCAAGAATGGACCTCCAATATTTCAGTCTTGTAACTTCTGACTATAACCTGCTTTCAGAAAGTTTTGTAAATAAATTGGCTCTGATTATATTTGCCTGTCACCACTTTACAACTTTTAAACTTTAAATGAGCAAATTCAGAAAATTGCACAAAAAATCTAAGCTACCAAAGCCCGGACTTCCTCAAAAAGGACATGCCTCGCTCCGCATTGATATATGTTATGGATTCGCTCTTCCTGAATGTGGCTGCAAATAAATGTATATCCGTCCTCAAAGGACATGGTTTCACCTCAACTGGTACATGCAATCAGATGTGCCAGCGACATCAGCAGCCAATATCTACGGATCCCTTCCGCTGAACGGATTTGGTATCTGTCAAATGTCAGTTTGTTCTTTGACTGACGGAAAAATACTTCCACCGACTACCGTTCCACATATTTGTCCAGAATCTCCTGGGTGCTTAATGAAACATCTGTGCTGATAAAAGCCCGCAGAGCTTTGGGAGTATGAAATGCATCCTTCGAATAAGTGATCAGTACCACTGCATTTTCAATACCATTTAGGTTTCCTTCATACCGATAGACATAATATTTCCGGCTGTGGGCGGTCACAAGGCTGACAGCGGCATCTGTTTTCCGTATATGCAGGGCTAACTCACTGAGCTTCTGTTTTATACCGTGGGGATACAGTATCTGGTTCGTCTTCAGTGCCCCAATTGTATAGAAGCCTTTTTTGATAAAAGCATCCATAATACTGCCGCATGTATACCAGCTGTCGCATAGGAAATAGGAGATCACTGGCGGCACAGGCAGTTCATCTGCGATCTCCTGCACAATTTTCACCTTTGACTTACTTCCGTATCCCTTCCAATACCTCCGCCGGTATCTCGAACTCTACAGTCCCCATATACATCGGCGCCACATCACCCTCATTGAATCCAATAACCATGTTGCCTTTCTCATTCAGATAAAAAGAAGTTTCGTCTGTAATCGCCTTGAAATTCAAGTCTTCAATTTCATTTTCCAGCCAATAAATATTGTTCTCATCAGCATCCATACGCTCCCGCATCTGGAGCTTGATGTTCTCGCTGATTGGTGTGATATAATCTGCCCCATCCCTGAAAATATCCTTTAACTGCAATCTCTCTCCGGTATTCAGATCAATCGTGTAAAAATAGTTCCACTGATACCCACTGCCTGCGCCTTGATAGCAGATTAATTTCAGAGTAAAGTAATCAGGTGTAGTTGCGAGCACCTCACTTGTTACCATGACATCCTGGTATCCCATTTCATCCTTTACATTCGCCTCAAACTCTGCGATTAAATTGTCTGTGATCGACTGGATTTCCGCGTTGATCTCTGCCGTTGTGAGGTCTAAGTTTTCCTGTAATGTGCTGTCTTCAAGCTGTTGCTCCGGCTTAATTTCAGGAACCTCAATGTCTGCCATATTGCGGTCACTCTCGTACTCATAATCGCGGAATGTGACAACTTTCACAAGCTGGCCGATCACCGGTATCTGTTCCATCGCGTGCGCGATCGTACCTGATATGTTGGGCAGTATAATAAAGATTCCAACCACCACAGCTGCTACGACTGCAAATTTTATAACATTTGCCTGATTTCCTTTGTTCTGATCCATTTTCTTTGCCTCCATTATTTTTTGCATAATTGTTCTGTCATCCATAGTATTATATTCAAAACACAAAAAATAATTATCCGATAGCCAATCCCTACTCAATCTCCTCAATGTAAAACTCGTCCATCGCACAACGCCCGCTTGTATACACCAGCAAGAGAAACTCGCTGTAATAACCCATTCCAGCATCCCGCAGTATCATTCCGATATTCTGGCGGTCAGGCGGCACGACCCGCTCTCTGACAAAGCGCCTTGCCCATTTGTCCTCTATTTCCCGTATTCCCTTCCGCGCAAGGAGCCCCAAGATTGCCGGCAAATCATCTGGATTGACGGACGAAGGAATCGAAACATGGTACTCATCCATATCTTCATCATAAGATAGACTTGCGTATTCGTTCGTTTCTGAAATCACATTGTCATCCTTGATCAAAAATTTTCTCAATATTATCCCTTCTTTCCCGAATCATTTTTCCGATACAGTCCCAATATTGAAGCGGAACAGTATTATCATCCAATATTTTTACTTTTTCCAGCCCTCGAAAAAGTACATTGTCACTTAAATCTACTGTCTTCACAAAATCTATCATTTTCTTTGGAACCCGCTTTAAATTCTCCGAAAGAGACATGCAGCCGACAAAATTATTGACAGGCCCATCTTTCAATCGGTCGAATTTTTCCATCGCTGCTCCATCACCATAGCAGGAAAATAGCAGAGATAAACCATTATCAAAAACGGGTGCCAGTCGATAATCCCCCTTTTTCTCAAGCACTTCAATATTCGCACCATGACGGTCGCGATTGCAGATCAGATAATCCAGCAGAAAAATTTGGTAAAAATATTGCTCTAACTGATTTCTCACAATAAATGACCAGACATCCTCACCGTATTCCCTGTTAATCTCGTAATATGTTTCGAACGCCATCTTATGCTCTCCTGCTTTTTTAAAGTCCCTTGACCTTGTGAGCCATGTCTTGTATATTTTATCATCAATTTTCACATCTGCATGTATTAAGTCATACTCCAAATGCGGGATATTTAATGCATCCGCAAGATTTTGGGCAATAATCTCATTGATACATTCATGCCCATAGATTCCTTTGACGGTATCAAAATTGGACAGTTTATAATAGTATTTTATCCCATCTGATTCCTCGTATGACTTCAAAAAGCTTCCCGCAGTTCCTGAAGAATTTCTTGAAAGTGTCCATGACAAATGCGGAAGGTCTGTAATATTGTTATAAGCCATTGATACTACACTCCATTCGATTCATTACATATTCTGTATTATATAAGAGTTTAGCGCCTCTTAGCAAAATAGTCCATAAGAATCTCTTTGATATGATTATAGCGCCTTGCATACGAGTTCTCCACCCTGATAATCTGCAGATTATGTTCCCGGCAGATTTCGTTCTTCTGTCTGTCGCGCTGCTTTACGACCTCATCTTGGTAGTGCTCCTTGCCGTCAAGCTCGATCGCGAGCATGGGAATCTCACTCTGCGAATTTTTCTCGTATACTACAAAGTCAAACCGCCCCATATAGAAAAGACTGCTGTTGCTGAAATTGTCATGAAAAACCTGTGATATCGGCACTTCCTTGTGAACATTGTACCGATTGTGCGACATCCAGATATTTTCCAGTGCATGACTTAGATTTTCCAGGAAAGCTTCCTCCGTGGCAGTACTGAAGGGCTTTACTCCAAGTGCCCTAGAGTTCGCATGCTTCTGTGTTACCTTGGATTCGCCGTTCTTGCGGATATACTCCACCAGCTCGTACAGATCATCATCGTTGCTGGTGTGAAGCCTCTCCAGATTTTTTGTATCTGACAGCAGTACGAGCTTGTCCTTTGCGCGCGATGTCGCAACATTAATCAGCTCCTTATTATTTTTCAGCCATTCATACGTACCCGCCATAGTCTGTTCTGTGATCGCTGTAGAGAAAAGTATAATGTCCTTCTCGTCGCCCTGGAATGCATGCACTGTACCACAGGATATATTGTTCAGCTTCTCCTGCGCAATGGAGTCCTCTATCAGTTTGCGTTGGTTTACAAACGGAGTGATGACACCGATACTTTTATTTCTGTTCTGTTTCGCATAATTCACGATTTCCCGAACCTCGTCCGGCGCGGTATTCTTGATATCACAGTGGCTGTTCGGAATATCAATATATACAAGCGGCTGCGTTTCTGCATTATTCGAACATATATTTAGTTTTGAGTTATAAAACTTTCTGTTGTTATATTCAATAATCTTTTTGTGACACCGATAATGATTGTGCAGCAATATCTCATCACTGACAGAATCACATGCCAGATATGTCTTGTAGATCGAATTTTTCCGGTAATCGTACTCGTCCGTGATATGATATCGTTTACGCAGCTGGATATTGTCCGCTTCTCCCAGTAAGATCACCGGATTCAACTGCTGCGGATCTCCGACAAGCATCATATTCTCTCCCCTTAAAATAGGCACAAGGGAGATTGCTGTATTGCACTGGCTTGCCTCGTCCAAAATGACCATATCAAACATGGGCTTTGGCTCGCCGATCCTGTGTGCGGAAATGCATGTCGTGATCATGATCGGAAAGACTTTCTGCAGTTTCTTTATATTTTCGGCGTTGCTAAGGTATTTGCGGAACTGTTCTGTCTGTTCCCGCCCTTCATCCATATTGATGATCTGCATCAGATCTTCATATTTTTTGCCATTCAGCTGTTTGATATATTTTGCGGACGTATAAAACAGATATTGATAAAATTCTTTTAGATTCTGGTCTAGAAATCCCAGTGCATCCTGATCCGTTATCTGTCCGATCTGCGCAATTTTCTCGTTTACCTGCGCCAACTGACGCCCTTGCAAATCCGCCTGAAACGGTATCATGACGCCTGCATTCCCCTTTGTATTCTGATACTCCACCATCCTTTGCAGGGTTTCACTTCTCTCTTCGAGGTCAAGCTTATCCTCATATTTTTTCAGCATGGCGGAAAGCTGTTTCGTCCTCTCGATCCGGTCTCCCTTTCTTTTATCCAGCGTGGAATCAAAGACTTCGATTCCTTTCGTCCCTTCATACAAATTTTTAATATAAATGACTGCCTCTTTGATCTTGCTCTCATTCCCAAGCCGCAGTACCGGAAACGGAATCTTTTTTCCATTGTAATCTAAGTTCGACAGTTTCTGAAATACGGCATCGATCGGCACATTGTTATAAGACGAAAAAAGAACTGTTTTGTTGTTAAAAAAAGCTGTTATGAGTGTGTTGATGATCGTATTTGTCTTGCCTGTTCCCGGCGGTCCCTGGATATATGCCACCGGATATTTCATTGCATTGTTGATCGCCAGAAGCTGGTCTATATTGATATTTTTATTGATCAGCGCGATCGGATACGCCTTTGTCCTGCGGGGACGTTCCAACAAATCTCCAAAGAAAGCCTTAATTGGAAAAGTGACCTCTTTCTTATGGTACATCTCAATAATCGCCTTATACTCGCTGTGCAGATCCAGCGTTATATCCATTCCGATGCCTATGACATATGGCATGTCGTCCACTCCCATAACCGGTCTGTTATGCGCGGTCACAATATCCTTTATCTTCTCCTGGTTGTTCTCAAAATCACTGAGCAGCTCATAATCCTCCGCATCCAGATAATACCGGATATTTTCTTTTTTGCCGTCAATCTTAAATTCCGTACATAGCGTGATGTCATCATCCGGCCGCAGGATACGCCTTTTCACATCCAGATTCAGTTTGCGGTATGCAAGGACATACAACCCTTTCCTTGTGTGTATGCTGAGCACATTCATCGCGAGCTGCTGCAGATTCAGCCTGCCGTCCTCCGTCTTTGTCTTTTCCGATTTGTATTCAAAATATTTCACGATATCACAAAACTGTTCCTGACTCAGCTGATAGCTCTCACCTTGAAAACTGTCCCGATCTAAATAATGAATCAGTTTAAAATCCTTATAATATGGGATTGCGTCCATGCGATTACATGTTTCGAGATAATTCAATATTGCCAAATTTGGAATATGGTCAAACAGAGTCTTATACTTGTCGGGATTAAAAGAAATGTCCTCAATCAACTTTTGGTTAATCGGACAATAAGAACCATCGATAATGTGTGAGGCGCTGATCGAATCAATAAAAATACAGTCCAATTTCTTGACTGTATATTTGCCCAGATGCAGGCCTTCCACAGAAAGAGTGCGCTTCATTGGATTGATATCGTAAATTCCAATCCAATACTTTGTTATCTCTCCGCTCTTATTTTTATATTCGATTTTAAGCCACTTTCCCTCATGTATGGCTTGAAAAATATCGCGCTCCACAGTGTTCATATGTGTCTCCTCGTTACTGTCCAGACATCAATAAATGAAATACAAATCTTCTGAATTTGATCGCTTATACCAGATTACATTTCTAACATTATACTATATCTCTCCCCAAATCACAACTTTTTGATTTTCCTCTCAGTTATAAAAGCAAAACTCTTTTTCAGCCTGTCATCTTTAGGAAATTTATTTTATGCACATATTTTCTGACTTTTTCCAGCTGTGCGGTTGCCTTTTCGTAGCCCTTGCTTATACAGCAAGGGCGTTTTTATGTCAGCAATGCATTTGTAGTCAAGAATATTCCTTGAAATCTCCTTTAAAATAATATACTATTTATAGTATGTAGGTTAGAAAAGGAGGATATCAAGGTGTTTATCCATGCAGTGCCAGACAATCGCGGGAAAAAGGACGGATACTACTGCTCGTTAGTGGAATCCCGCCGAACCAACGGCGTTTCTAAACACAACACAGTCCTGTCCTTTGGCTTCATTCCCGCGGACAGGCTCCCCTACCTCAAGGCTGCTTTCAATCGCGGTGACCCGGAAGCTATCCTTGAGCGAGAAAAACGTAGTCAAGTAAGCCGGAAGGAGAAATGCAGCCATGAGTCATGAGTCAAAAAATAATATCAGTAAACCTGTTGTCGAGTACATCACCAAGATCACCATGTCTAATGTGGAAATCATCGAAAAATCTGTTTCTACTATTGGTGATTTCCCATCACCTGAAGATTTCGATCTTTCTACCAGGGAAGGCTTCCTCGCGGATTTTGATCTTCTGGAGAAGGCCGTCCTTGAGACCAGCAGAAAGCTCAACCGTGAAATATCTCAGGAATTCCTGGATTCCTCTTCTAAAAAGAACCGGATGACTTCGGAAAACCAGCATCATTAGATTCGGAAGCGGGCCGCATTTTCTTCCAAGCATATGGGACGCTTGCCAGTTCCCCGATGCCTAAGGAACGTGTCCTTTCACTGGCATTCCTTGAGGCAGCCGCTTGTATCTGTACCAAAACAAGCTACCGGAACTCAGCAGACATCCTTAACCGTTTCCTGGGCAGGACAGGTACAGATACAGTCAAACTCCGCACACTCTCTGACTGCATATGCCGCATCGGGACTGAAATCTCCGGAGAGCTTTCAACCGTAACCGCCCATATCCTTGCCATGTATGGTTTTGAAGCGGAAACAGGCCTGCCATGTGAAGGTGCTGCACTTTCTGACAGCATCACTACACCGACGGGAATAGTGGATGAATTGTTTTCGGTTCCTTATAGTTTTCATCTGCATCCACAAGCTCTACAAGTTTTTTAGCATATGGATTTAGAATCTTATAAAGGATGTCCTTCTCCTCCTTTACTTTCTTATTACCGACAAAACCATTTCCAAAACCTAAGAGTATCTCGTCAAAATCCCTTTTCAATACTTCGCTGATAAATTCCATATTTTCAGCATTATCACCTGCATTTGCTGGCTTGAGCTTCTCTGTGATATCTGCAAACAGGTTGCACAAAGTAATTGTGCTGTAGCCCAATGCAAACAGGTTATTCATCAGGTAATTTGTAGTAGTATCAACGAGAAGAATGTTGTTTGATGCAGGGTTAGTACAGATGACTAAAATCTTTTTGCCCTCTACGCCTTTGCGCTCCATAGTATATTCAAATCTCTTATCCATGGTTTTACTAAATATCCCAGTTTTTTCTAAAGCAATCTCTTGTCTTACTGTTTCCATGATTTCTCCTTCCTTATAAATTTTATCCGGGCGGTGTAGCCCGATACACCGCCCAACACTGTTGTAGTTCTCACTCACATAGATTTAGGAATTTTTATGCAGATGTTTCTGTAGCATGTAGTACAGTACATAAATATAGCTGTCGTTGTCCTGTATATATAGTTTTTTGTAAACCAGTTCCTTTTTTAGATGTTACACGATCAACATTCTTTTCTTTTTCATATGTCAATTCAGTCGTAAATTCAACTTTTATGGATATACATTAACAGCATCCTCTATCTCACGGACATCATCCCTCACAGGAGTTAATATCACAACCAGAAAGCCCTGCATTCCTAAACAATCCTCTTCAAGAATATAATCCATACGCTTCAATATGCTTCTAGGCAGTCTGTATCGCCCCAATAATGGATTGATATTCCTTAATAATATAAGCTGGCTTTTTGTAAAGATTTTTACGACTTTCAACCGTCCCTCCTTTCTCAAAATATGCAAAACTGAAAAAAGAGATAAATTATCCAAATGTATCTCCTTTTGTATGCTCTCACAATTATAATATATATTTGAGTAGTATCTTTCCTATCCAGATCAAGGTATCTCTGTAAGTAAACTAATCATTGCTCGCTTTTGTTTCAGCCTTCCTTATCACCAGCATGTCCTCAATATGCATCTCAAATATCCTGCTCAACATATATAGATTATCAATAGATGGCAGTACTTGACCTTTCGTCCACCTATATATAGGCTGTGGACAGGATAGGTTTAAAAGCTTTTGCAATTCGCTTACTTTACAGTTGTTTTCCTTGATGATTTCGTAAAGTTTTTTCCCTGTCTGGATCGTGTCTATCGAAGTACATGTAACCGACATATTCATAATTTTCCCTCTATTCAATTCTAATAAAAAATTATGATTGTATCTGAACAGCAAGAACTTTATACGAAAATATATCGCTGTCCTTGGCTGTAATGTAATATGCATCCTGTATTTTTAAATGAGCGCAAAGAAAAGAGACAGATTATACAAACCTGTCCCTTTTTTTCAATAATATGCATTTGAATATTATTGCTTCTTCACCCAGCTATGTGGCTGCATCTTACCATTGCTGTCTTTTTTGCAAGTTCCCCCTGTTGGTTTAGCACTGGGCGAATTTGTCGTCATAGTCTTCCCACATCTTTTGCATTCCCACCTCATATTGATATCCCCCCTTTCTTCCTATGTAAACTGTTTATCCAAACAGTTTGTTAAAAGCATTACCCCTGACAGTATCAGGATTAATATGATAGCACCATAAGAAATGTAAATCACAAATAGAATAATCCAAGAACCTACATATGCCAATAGTGCTACTACTCCTAAAAAAAGTACCATCTTTGCATACTGTGAACCTGTATACAAACCCATATGATGACTGCAGCAATAATTAAACCTATCACCCACATAACACAATCTCCTTTATTTAATCAACTGCTTTACAAAACTATAATTTCTCGAGTAATACAGCTTTCTTTTGATTAAACTCTTCCTCCGATAATATTCCACTGTCCCTTAATTTGCTAAGCTTCTCTATCTGTTCAAGCACATCAGGTTCTTTCTGCTGAATAATTGTCTGTGTTGTTTGATTCCCCTTCTTTAACTCCGTGCGGTATTCATGATAGATCGCAACAACCCTTTTTGCTTCTATGGTATAGAGGGTACTGATTTTTTCTTTTGTCCCTGCTACTGTAATGATTAAATCACACGCTTTTAGGGCTGCAGTTAATGCCGAATCTATCACAGCAACCAATAAATCATCAGACTTGGAATTTTGTTCCGTTGCCATGGAAGTGATATCTTCATAATAGAACTGCTTTACATTCGAAGTTGCCCCAAGCATTTCCCTGTTGACAATGATTATCTGCTTGGTAGTACATGCGATATAATCCATAGCCGCCAATGAATCAAGACCGCCTGCACAGTACATTACAAGTTCATCCTCATAAGTCATATATTTCTTAATATGCTGATAAATTTTGTCCCCAATCTTATCGTGGATTAACTTGTCTATCTCCTCTGGTACAATATCAAAATTTTGTTCCACAATATTTTTGAAATACTCATTCAGGGTAATGAAATCTTGTTTGTAAGTATCCCTGATCTTAATTGTGGCAAGAGTTACATCATTAATCTTTAAAGTGCACTCACTCTCCCCACTTTCAATCTTGATACCATCAATATCCTTACACTCAATCGCTCCCTGTGCATAGAACTTTTTATCTTCTGCAAGGCATACCTTATAATAAAAATGATTCCTCGTCAGTAAAAACTGCTGACCATCTGCTTCATTCATATAAAGAATTGGTGTTTCCGCCCCGTCATATACAGATAGCTTTTTTTGAATTGCCTTTATTTTCTTTTCGTCTATGTATGGGTGCATTATAATACATGAAACGCTGGCTTTACTGCCTGGCAAAACCATTTTCTCATAGAAGTCTTTTGTAAATGATAAAAGTTCATTTTCTGATATTTGAGACATAAAACTTTCGGGCGTTGTACTTCCACTCTCTATTACCATATTACACAAAGACTGTCCGTATTCTGTTGCTTTCGCCTCCATCTCTGCTATATAAGCTTCTTTCTGGGCTTTCTTTTCTGCATTTTCCTGTTTAACCTGTTCGTATTTTTCTTTTCCAGCCTGAGCCGCGCCCTCCATTGTGGATTTCGCTTTTCCTGCCATATCTTTCATTTTTCCATAAATGCCATGCTTCTTATTTCCTCCTTGGTTTTAAATATTCTCTGACTTTTATGTCATAAAAATAATATATATTTGAATAAAAAGGATATATTAACTATAGTTACTTTTTTCATAATTAACTATATCAGTTTGAATAATAAATGTCAATAATCTAAACTATAATTATGAATATAAATACTAATTTTAATATAGGTGAACGAATACACGAATTACGGATACAGAGCGGTCTAAGCCAGGAAAAACTTGCTTTGCGTGCAAACATAACAACAACATACCTTGGCTTATTGGAAAGAAATCTGAAAAATCCAACTGTTAAAGTGGTAGAACAGATATGTAATCAGTTAAATATCAGTTTGGGCGACTTTTTCTCTTCGTCTCGTACTCCCGAGAATCCAGCAGATACGATATCTTTGCAAATCATTGCACAGGTTAGTGATCGGAGTGAGGAAGAAAAATTATTAATCCTCCAAACGATTAAAGACATCTCAAGACTATGTGACATATCGAAAAATCAGGCTATAAAAAATTTTCAGAGTAATATCAAAGAGGATAATATACCATAGTGTATATTATCCTCTTTGCTGTTTTGATACAATATTTATTTCATCTGCGACGATCTCGCGACCAGTCTGCGACCAAATCTGCGACAAAGCTTCTCCCCCTTATGGTACTGGGCACTCAACCTCATCAGTCTAAAAATATACAAAAAAAGAACCATCCCCAAGGCTTTCAATATCCTCAAAAACAGTCCTCCTAAGTGCACCGCCAGGGGCTCGAACCCTGGACACCCTGATTAAGAGTCAGGTGCTCTACCAACTGAGCTAGCGGTGCAAATAAAAACAATTTATTCGACTTTTTCTATGCTGTCCACCGAACAATAAATACTATATCACCCAATTTATAAAGTGTCAACACTTTTTTCAATATTTTTTAAAATTTTGGTAACAGTTAGTCAGACTTGCAATGATATCCATCAGTTCAGCAATTGTCTTTTTTAGGTTTTTCAATCTTCTGTTTCTGACTGCAGATGATGCCTTCATAATCCCTGCGCAGCTTCTGGCAGATCTCCCCAGGCATGAAGTCTGCGGGCAGCCTGTAGCTGATATGACAATGAAGTGTTCATAAAATACTCCTGGCTATTCATACGGTTTCAGGTCTCCTTCTACATTTTTTCTTTTTCGGCTTTCATGTTGGAAAGCTCCCCTGCAAAAAGGTCCAGGGTCTAATTTAGCTGTTCTTTGAGCTTACGGATATACGGGTTCTGCTGCTGGATGAGCTTTGTTTCAAGACTTTCATGATTCATAGCCGTATTCTTCCATGGCCTAATTTAAAAAAATGGAAGAAAAAGCGAATGTGGATAACCTGGCGGTTTGGTAAATATTACCATGTGTATTACTGTTCACACCCATGCTGTGTTTTGCATATTTATATGTTTTTTCGGTGTGAACAGCAACATTTATGCACACAAAATGCTAAAGGAAAAAAGCGAAAGCTTTTAGCATTTTGGCGCTCGATTCCCACTACTTTGATGGGGGAGTGAACAGTAACCTTATCGGGATTTGCACAAGCGTAATCGTTATTAAAAAATTGACAAAATTATACAAAAATGTTACAATAACATTGTTAAATTTTGCAATTTTACATAATCATATATAATGTCTTTTGACATATTGAGCCAATATCTCAAAAGATATTTTGTATATATAAAAAGTGAATTGTAACGCC
>JAIEEY010000120.1 GCA_029067205.1 Lachnospiraceae bacterium | reverse complement strand
CAAAGCATTTGACTGGAAATACGCTGGTTAAAAGCGGTCTTTATAGTATATGAGTATTAAAAAAACGATGTACTAGTGTTTTTACAGATATACTTTCGCTAATTCCGGGGAAAAAGTCTCGATGTTCAAAACAGTGATCTTTTCCCGTTCCTCCGCGCTGATCAGTCCGTTTTCCTGCATCTTTTTTAACAGGAATTCTGCCATCTTATACATTACCTCATTGGCTTCTGATTTCATTTTTATATTCCTTTCCTAAGTCTTTGTAACTGCATTTTATCTGTTAATCTGTCTGATATTGTCCCGCAATGGTGACTGCCACCCCTACAGTGAATATTCCTGCTGCGATTATCACAGCTGCTATGCAGATTGCTCCAATAACCCATTTCATATTGCTTTTCCTTTTATTTAAAAAATTTAGATTGATCATTCTGCCAGACGCACTTACATCATGCTGTATTCTGCCATTCCAGCAGCTTCCTCCTCTAACCCAAAATATTCCTCTGCTGCATCTCTGCTGACAATCAGTACTTCTCCTGCTTCTTTATCCCCCATCTGGACAAATGACAGATACTTATTGATCACTTTACACAGCTGCTGATCTGGGCAGCTGTTGATAAAGCCACCATATGTATCAAGTATCAGGCGGTCAAACATATCCGTAACTATCATCTTCTCCGAATCATGCAGATGGCTCCCAATGTAATTCGCAAGATTTTCTGGTGTGGCTGCGATCACACTCTCCTGCCTTGTCCCCCATTAACCGGATAAAGATATGCATACCCGATCGTCTCCGTGTCAAAAACCTTTTCCGGCATCTTAGCATCTTCTTTTTTCATCAGCCTCTCCTTCCTTTTGCGCTTATACTTAGCCACACAAGAATGCGGCGGAAAACATACCCTCCGCCGCATGGTTTCTGTGATTAAGTCTTACTGTCATAATCTTTCATTTTATAATCAAAGTGGTCTGCCCCTATTCGACACTACTTCCCGGGGCGGAACACCGCAAAGACAGAAGAATGAAAAAATAAAATCCCAATCCCTGTCCCATGGTATTCTCTGGGCAGCAGTCCAGACTGTCTGCCGGTTTTGCAGACATCACAGGAATCTCACCTCCACCACTGCGTGCTGGCTGATCTCAAGGAGTATCATTATAGGCCATTTCCATCTTCGCACCTGCCCACCACGGACAAGCTGTACCCCGGCTTTCCCGCTCGGCTCCTTAGATGCGGTCTTTTTTACACATTTTAAAATGTGCAGGAGTGTCTCTGCGCCCCGGTTACGGCTCCTTAAATGGCTAATGTATCTGGACTGCTGGATATGGCTGGCATGCTCTCGGAAGCGCTGCTCCCGGCATTTGTCAAGGTTCATGAGAGGGACTTCCTGACAGAAATCATCTGTCCGGAATTTACCCTCTCATAAGGTACTCACACTAAAACGCATTTTGAGGGGGTACTAATTAAAAAATTTTTTTATTTTTTTCAGGGACGCCTCCACGCTCTCCCTGACGGACTTGTCACTGACGCCTAGTTTCTCCCCTATCTGGCGGAAAGTCAGACCTTCAAAAAAATAAAGGTGCAGCCGCTCCCTCTGTACTCCTGTGAGTGACTGCACCGCTTCCTGCAGGGTTTCCAGTTCCATCTGGTGGATGACTGCGTCCTCCATAGTTTCTGCCTGCTCAATCATTCGTTCTTCCGTCTCGCCTTCTATGTAACCGCCTGCCATGATGTGGCGGATATCCCTCATTTCCTCCGCATGTGCCTCCCTGCGGAATGTGTCTGCCAGCGCCTCATATACCTCATGTGAAACATAGGTGTACTCTGATTCACCGACAGCATCTTTATAAAAATCCTTTATCCTAATTTTGATCCATTCTGACATCTCATTGTCCTCCATTTCCTGTTTTTTGAAATGAAGGACAAAGGCGGTCCTCTCACACAGTGCCCATATATGCAGACATAAAAAGACGGATACCTTCTCCATGCCCTGCAGGACATGTCCAAATGTACCCGTCTGTCAAATGCATTAAGCTTATCTTTCCCACCTTTTTTGTCTATACTGGCCGGATATCCCTTTTTCTTTTTTGTCAACTTCTTACTCCCGTATGTCCTTTAGGAACTATCCGGAAATAACCAGTGAAGCCGACGCAGGATAAAAGTTACTATATAGCTTACAAAGATAATCTGAAAAATTTGCAGATACTGCAGACTGTGACAGAATTGTTTGATACAGCAGGTAAGTATTTAGCCATGTCCGTTTTTACAGGTCAGATTCAGGAGTTATTTCCTGACAGTTCTTTTCTCTGTGGAACTATACCTGTAAGGCAGGACTGTTTCAATAAATGTGTAATAAGTCTTACGCTGACTGTAAAAAGTTACAGATATCTGCTGGTCGGTTCTGGATTTGGAATGAAAATACTACACGGGAAAACTGGGATACATCTGGTGTAATCGCGACAAAAAATCCCTTCCGGTTTTGTATATTCCGAAAGGGATTTTTGTATTTCATATGCAGTTGGACTTTTTTCGACGTGAAACACTCCCTCGTCTGCAGGCAGTTATGTTTTTCGTCGGTCTGTCATGGCAGTCAGTATAAACAATACTTTCAAGGCAGGCTTTCTGACAAACCTGCTGCCCATATACACCAAAATAAACAGTACAGAAGATCACCCGTAATGTATGGGAGTTCTCTTGAAAGCTCAAACTCTTTAAATCTCCTAATTTTTTGTTACCACTAAATTTTTTTCACCTCTACGTTTTATAACATTTTAGCTTTTCTTCCTTTTATGAATTTTACAATAAAACATATAACATACCACTCAAAATATGCGTCCCCTTGTTGTACAAGATATCTTTCAAACGTCCACTACAACCAAAGGCGACATTTTCATTTTTAACTCTTTTTCATGGCAGTCCCACGATGAGTCTCATACCACTGTTAAAATTTTATAACAGAACTTCCTAGGCTCAGATCCTGCGTCCCCTCATCCTTTTTTTGCTCTTCTGTTTAACACCATATCTGTCTTACTAAAAATAGCCATACAGAGAACGTTACAAAATAATTCTCTGTATGGCATATGGAAAGAAAATGATCAATTATTTAATGAAGCTTACCTGTTTGCAGATTTCTTCAATCGCCTTATCCTTTCTCTCGTTAAATATAACCTTATTTTCCTCAAAAAGATTGCGTCCCTCTGTGTCAATGGACACGATCAACGGACCAAACTCTTTTACACGGCAGTGCCACAAGGTCTCAGGCATTCCCAAATCACGCCACTGTGCATCAACAATCTCCTCTACCTCAGTAGCTGCCACAACGGCGTTTCCTGCAGGGAATACGCAGTGTATTGCTTTATAATTTTTACATGCATATTCCGTGTTTGGTCCCATACCGCCTTTACCGATAATTACCTTGACACCTGTTTTCTCAACAAAATCTTTTTCAAACTTTTCCATGCGCATGCTGGTAGTCGGTCCTACGGAGACCATTTCAAATTTATCATTTTCCAGTGGTCGGATAATTGGACCCGCATGGAAGATAGCCGCATCCCTTACATTTACGGGAAGCTCACGCCCAGCTTCTACCAAGCGTCTGTGCGCCACATCACGGCAGGTTGTCATGCTCCCGTTTAAGTAAATAATATCTCCAATATGTATATCAGCTAAATCCTCCGCTGATATAGGTGTTGTCAAAATCTTTTTTCCATCTTTTATTTCCAACATTATAAAGTCACCCCCGAATGTGTAGTAATTGTATAATTCAAATCCTTATCAAATACGATATGTCCGCGTCTGTGCGACCAGCACCCTACATTTACGGCCACACCGATCGTGGACGGATGTCTTGCCGTATTTTCTATATGGACGCCCATAACAGAATATTTTCCACCCATACCCTGTGGCCCGAGCCCGATTGCATTGATACCATCCTCAAGCAGTTTTTCCATAGAAGCAGCACGTTCATTTTCGTTATGACTTCCAAGCGGACGCATCAATGCCTTTTTTGAGAGCAATGCTGCCGTTTCCACCGACGTGGCTACACCAACGCCTACCAAAAGCGGAGGGCATGCATTCAGTCCGTAAGATGTCATTACATCCATAACAAATTTTGTAACGCCTTCATAACCTGCGCCCGGCATTAAAACCATAGCTTTTCCCGGAAGGGTACAGCCGCCGCCTGCCATATATGTATATATCTCACACTGGTCGCTGTCGGGAACAATATCCCAAAATACCGTAGGTGTTCCTTTTCCGACGTTCTTTCCTGTATTATACTCATCAAAGGTTTCTACACTGTTGTGGCGCAGTGGAGCCTCAAAAGTAGCTTTCACCACTGCTTCCTTCAGCAGAGCTTCCAACTCGCCGATCAGCGGGAATTGTGTTCCGCATTTTACCCAGAACTGCAGAACGCCTGTATCCTGGCAGCTTGGTCTGTTCAGTTCCTTTGCAAGCTTCTGGTTCTTTTTCATTGTTTCATAGATTACCTTTGACAGCGGGCTGTCCTCTTTTTCTGCCAGCTCATCCAGCTTAGCAATAATGTCGTCCGGCAGCACTTTACCAATATAGGACACAAAATTTGCCATATAATTAGTAAGCTGCTCCACCTGTTGTTTCTTATCCATTTCTTTGCCTCCTTATTTATATAATAATTTTATGTTATATATCATTTATCCTACGGGAAGAACGGGAACGCAATCGGAAGAATGATCATACTCACAACCGTTGCAATAATAATCAGCGGAAAACCAGATTTTACATAATCCATAAATTTATATCCGCCGGCTCCCACTACCATCGTGTTGGCGGGCATTCCTATAGGTGTTGCATATGCGCAGGAACCGCCGATTACGCAAGCCATCAACACAGCTCTTGGATCTGCTCCCATTCCCTGAGCGATGGACAGGCAGATTGGAACCATCAAAGCCGTAGTCGCTGTATTAGACATAAAGTTTGTCAGAATACAGCACAGGATGAATACTACAAAGGTCAATATGTACGGTGACGGATTTGATCCCAATGTGCCAATTACCGTGTTTGCAATCATCTCACCTGCACCAGTTTGTGAAAGCGCGGATGCAAGCGAAAGCGTTCCTCCAAACAGAAAAATAGTTTTAAGGTCAATTGATTGAAGTGCATCTTTTTCAGAAATAACACCTGTTAAGATCAAAAGCAGCGCTCCGATACATCCTGAAATACTAAGTTTTATGCCAATCTGCTCTTCAAAAATCATAGCTAACAACGTCAGAACCAAAATGATCAATGACAGCCATTGTTTCCATGCAGGTACGTTGCTGAAATCCTTCTGTGTGTCAAACGCACCATCATCTTTTACATCATGATTAGGGAGCAGATTATAGCCAATCGTTGCATAGAAGATAACTCCCACAATCAAAATCGGTATACCAACAATCGCATATTCGAAAAACCCAAACCCAAGACCAATTTCGTCCAGTGCGCTCTGTGCGATCAGATTGCCCGGAGCACCAATCAGCGAAAGATTTCCTCCCATTGCCGCTGCAAATACAAGCGGCATCAAAAGGCGGGATCTTTTATAACCTGACTTTGCAGCAATACCAATTACTACCGGAATAAGGACTGCCGCTGTGCCAGTATTTGACAAAACGCCGCTCATAAGACCTACAATAACCATAATGGCGATAATCAGCATGCGCTCAGTCTTGGCAAACTTCGTGACAATACCGCCTACTTTATTTGCCATGCCCGTTTCAAACAGTGCTCCTCCGACAATAAACATTGCTACGAATAAAATGACATTGCTGTCAATAAAACCTGAAAAAGCAGTTTTGACATCAAGGACACCTGTCACAACCAGGCCAACACAGACAATCATTGAAGTAACTCCAAGCGGTATTTTTTCAAGCACAAACATTACCACCGCAAACAAGAGAAACAGCAAGGTAATTGTTGATGGACTCATATGTTTTACCTCCAATATCTTTTTGTGAAATTTTATATTTTGCTAAACACACGAGTAATAATACGGCCGGTTTATTACTTTTTTAATATAGGCTCATTATAACAAAGCCTTTTTTTATTGTACATTTACTAAAAATAATACCCTTATAAAATTTAATTATCATATAACAAATATTTCAGCATTATTCTAAAAAACATGCTATAATATGCTGTAGAATACTAAACTGATTTATGCATTATGCCATAAATCTAATCATAACTTTGTTTGAAGGAGGAAAATATTGTGAAAATTGTTCAGTTAGAATATTTTTGTGCTGTCAGCCAGTGCCACAGCATTACTCAGGCGGCACAAAAGCTGTATGTCACCCAGCCTGCAATTTCCAATGCTATCCGCGAACTGGAAAAGGAGTTTTCAGTGTGTTTATTTACGCGATCAAAAAATCATTTGACTCTTACAAAAGAAGGAGAATTGTTTTATCAAAAGGCAAGTGCATTGCTTCAAACCATTGAGCAGACCTCTTCACAGCTTTACGATATAGGCAGACAGGTAGCCCCTGTCAGAATTGGAATTCCACCGCTTTTAAGTACTATTTTTTTTCCCGATTTATTTATTGAATTCAACAAAAAATATCCTGATATTCCATTGGAACTTTTTGAATATGGTTCTATTAGGGCTGCAGCTTTAGTTAATGATGATGTATTGGATTTATCATTTGTAAACATGCATTTTTATGATATTGATAAAATGAATTCATACCAGATAACAACTGATTCTTTTGTTTTTTGTGTATCACCAGAGCATCATTTGGCAAATGAAAAAGAAATATCTATAGGAATGTTGGAAAATGAACCGCTGATTATGTATAACACAGACTCCGTGCAAAACACTACTTTAAATGCTCTTTTTGAAAATATCGGAAATAAGCCAAATATTATCTTACATGCCAGCCAGTTATATACTATTAAAAACTTTGTTCGCAATAATCTAGGCGGTGCATTTTTATATTCTTCTTTATTGGACGATGATTCAGGTTTAGTCAGGATACCTGTTATTCCACATATAGAACAGGATATTGGAATTGTCTGGAAGAAAGGAAAATATATTAACAACAGTGTGGACAAATTTATTTCTTTTACGCAAAAATATTCACATACGAAATTTGTACCAAAACAAACAGAAACACCATAAGCACTCTAATGATGTCACGATGGACTGACGGTTACCGACTCAGCAATTTCCTATGCAGTTTCCAAAATGGAATACCGCAAAAATTAAGAAATCTTTCATTTAGCACAAAAAACACCAGTGCGGTAAACACATTGATACCATAAATATACCCTTATAATTTTACTGCCTTGTGGATGGGATTCCCATATTCGAGAAAACATAAGTATTACAGATTCAGGAGAAGGGCTGTATAATGAGATCGATTAATTAACAAGAGTCTTAATTTGGGGGAATACAGTAAAAGCAGAACAAAGTTTCTGGACTATATTGTACTATCTTTGTTAATCAGTGATTCACTTCCATGAATTTTTCATCTTATGCTGGTCAGACTGGTGTACAAATTTTATCCTGAATCTCCACATGACCAATGACCTGACACAATCACACTAAAAAATCCTTCCGGTTTTGTATCTTCCGGAAGGGATTCCTATTTTTCCATATGAAGTTGTATATACAGCTGGGCTTTTCCTGCCAGCATAAAGACTGCAATAATACAGATGCTTGAATAGACTGCGTAAGCATAGCCATTATGTCCCAGATACCACAGCCCAAGAAACACTGCTGCCTGTAGGATTACTATGACTCTTGCCCTCCTGCCGAAATGCTTCTTTTCTGTATGGTCGAGTTTTCGTTTCTTACTGTGCATTGGACTTAATGCTATTATGATCCCTGCCGCTGCTGCCAGTGTAAGCAGCACTGTCATGACAGACATTCTGACAAACAGACTACCCGTATACACTGGAATGAACAGCACAAAGCTTGAACCGATATAACAGAACAAGCTGCTGTCGCAATGATAGCCGCCGGTAAAGCTCCAGAGCGTCATAAAAGACAGGGTAAATATGCACACTACCAGAAGCTGCTCTGTAAACAGCCCAATCAGGAATGCTGTTATAATATTTATCAATATAATTATTCCATTCCTTACCCCGAACTGGTATATCCCCTGCTCCTCTTCCCCTATGATATTCCGCTCCACCATACGGCGGCTAAGCCACCCCGACATGCTCAAAACCTCTTCAGCTTTTTTGCATTTTCTGGTAATTCATCCTGTCCCAGAAACCACATACAGCAGTGGTTTACTGCAAGTCCGGCCACTGCAAGTGCCATATATCAACTTTTATCCCGTTTTCCCTTGCCTTTGCCGCCTTGACCTTCAGTATGGAATTTAAGACTGGATTTGCCGAATGGATGATCTCTTCTGTCAGACTGATGTCATCCAGCATCTGCTTTAGTGTCGCCATCATTACGCTGCTGTCCCCATGCACTGCGGCATCATAAAGCGTGGAAAGCCGGTTCTTCATGTCGTGCTTGATATCCTGTATCTGTTCCTGATACCGCTCCATATCCGCATAATACTCATTCCAGTAGGAAATCTCACTTAAGACCATTTCCTCCTCATGCCTTTTCTCTGCCATGTCTGTATATCTTTCTATCATCAGGAATACCAGATAATTCATTATGATGATGGTAAAAATAATGCTCATACACAATATGGCAGTCCATGTTGACAACAGTTCCTGTGCCACCTCGATCAGCAGGAAACAGCCAATAAAACTTGCAATTGGGATAAGGACCAGCATATAGACTACTTCTTTTGGCATTGCAGATATCCGTAATTGCCTCGTTCTTTACCTGGTTTCTCTCAAAAAATGTGTAAATGACATATCCTGCCGGTTCTGCAACAGCCACAAGTCTCATATACATCAGCACTATAATGACTTTTGCCGATACCTTTTCCTCATACTGACATATGAAAATCCCTAAGAGCACTGCTATTGCTATCAGATTCAGCCAGTTGATCCCCATCTGGTTGATCAGGCTCCCGGCTGCCTCACTCACTACTAACAGTGCAATAGCAAATTCCACGGAAGTCTTCCTTTTCCCCACAAAAGCTTCCAGCGCCCTCCAGTAAATGCACAGGTCAAAAATCCTTATTACAAACCAGATCCCGTACTCCACCGTGTCACATCCCTCCCTGCACGAATGCCATGTGTTTTTCTGCAAGGCTCTTACGGTATCCTCTGGTGACAGCAAGTTCCTGGCCATCTGATAGACACACTGTCCCGCTCGAAACGGTCTTCACATGCTTCAGGTTCACAATAAAGGAACCATGTATGGCAGCAAACATCCTGCTGTCAAGGCATTCCCAGATTTCTTTTGTTGTCATGTTGGTTTTGTATATGGTATCTTTTGTATGGATAAGCGCCTGACGCCCCTTTTTCTCCAGATAAAGGATTTCGTCAAACTTAAGACTGTCCCGGCTTCTGCCGTAACCAAAAGAAAAACTCTGATTTGTCATACCAAGATAGGTTTCTGCCTTTTCGAGCAGAAGCCGCAGCCGTTCAACAGTGATCGGTTTCTGTATGTAATCAAAAGTGACCACCTCGAACACGTCTGGCATATATTTAGTATAACTGGTTAGAAACACAATTAATGCCTTGGAATCCCTGCTCCTGATTTCCCTTGCCACAGCAAGTCCGTCCATTCCAGGCATCTCAATATCAAGAATATACATGTCTGTTCCTGCCCTGCATATACCTCCAGCATCTCTTCGGGACTTTGATAAAATTCATACTCAACTGCATACTTGATAACTGCTGCGGCATACCTATCAAACATGCCAACAGCTTTCGGATCATCATCACAGACTGCTATTTTCATCAATCCACCTCCATATACATATTTACGCAAATATACATATGGGATAGAAACTCACTCCTGCCCTGTTATCAGCTTCTTCATGTATGCAAGTGTACATCCAATGATTTCGTTTCTCTCATTCCTGCTACAATTAACAAGAAACGCCTCTAGATCAAGGGGCAGATATTTCTCGCTCGTAATTAGGCAATTAGGATCAATCTTATACCTTTCATATAAGACTAGCAACTTTTTCTAATTTGCGATACTGCTCCACACTCACTTCCAGTGCTTCCAAAAATCCTCCTGCGTATATCCACTGTTTTCTTTAGTGTTCTGTAACTTTTTCCCAATCTGTACATTTATATTTTTTCTTACACATATTTTATAATTGTATAATGCTAATCATAGCAATACATGCATGGTACATATAAACAGATTACATTATGTCTATTAAAAGTCGCAATGCATCTTTTCCATATAAGATACAAAACGAATAGAAATATACTCTTGCTATCTGCTTATAATATTTAAATTATATTTTCTTACAGAATATAGATTCTTGTTTATTCATTAACTTTACTCTTTCAAAATTTGAATCACCGTATCATAATTTTCAGGCTGATGGGGAAAGGTACAATTTGTACAATCTTTTATCTTTCTCCCATCCTTTTCTATATATGCAGGATTCCCCGGACAATTTTCCTTTAAATATAAAGGACAATAACAAAATAAACAGTTAAAATCACCTAATTCCTTATGACAGGGAAAATATTTACAGTCCCCGTTTTCAAAAAATCGGTATGAATTTTTCATACTCACTTTTACACACTTCCTTTCCTATATCATTGCTTTCGTAACAGTTCAGATGCCTTCACTGTTACGTGTATCCAGCCATCTTAAATCGCTTCGCGATAGGCCGGATACTCTCAGCCACTATACTTTGGCACGGTCAGTGCAGTAAATACGCAGACCTGTCTAAACTGTTACCTGCTTTCTTATATTTCCTCGCTTTATCAACAAATGCCCTTGTAAACACAGAATTTGACGGATAATATAAATGCGGAAATCCCATCCACCGTGTTTCATTTTCTATAATACAGGAATATTCTTTTCCTGTCACTGGCCTAGCTGCTATTACATCCGCTCCATTATAGGTACTGTCATAATAATGAAATTCATGTCCTTTTATACCCTCACCATTTAGCAGAAAATGCTTTTGCTTTTCCCGAAGTTCTATGTAACCGAAACGAACCAGTTTTCCAGTATAAAAGCAGGTTGCAGGAATAACCCCTGCCATATCATAGCAAAGTCCTTCTTTATCTTTTAAAAATGAATGTAAATACATAAAACCGCCGCACTCTGCCACGATTGGCATTTCATTTTCCACCGCATTTTTGACTGTCTCTCGCATTTTCGTATTTGTGCTAAGCTGCTTTGCATACAGCTCCGGATATCCGCCCCCAAATAACAGGGCATGACATCCTTCTGGTATTTTTTCATCCCATAACGGAGAAAAATACGTTATCTTTGCACCATATTCCTCCAACAAATGAATATTATCGGCATAATAGAAACAAAAGGCTTCATCTTTTGCCACTGCAATCGTTGGACGGCTATCCCAGACTGCAACTCCTTCCACTAAGTCACTGACTGCTTTCTCATGATTTATGTCTCCGTAACTGTCAATCCGCGCTTCTCCCGTCAATGTTTCATCAAATTCCAGTTCTTCCGCACTTTCCGCTATTTCTTTTATACACTCTATGGAAACAGTTTTTGAAAATAATTCCGAAACTGCCTGTAATTTCTCTTTTACATGATTTACTTCATCCGGCAGAAAAAGTCCCAAGTGCCTGCTCTCAAAATGCAGTTTCTCCTTTTCCGGCAAAAATCCAATTATTTTTGTTTGCAGTTCTTCCTCTATCAATGGTTTTAATGTTTCATAGTATTCTTTTGACATCCTGTTCAGTATGATGCCTTGTATCAGATGTTTCTTATCATAGTTAAGAAATCCTGCTATTAAGGATACAATGGAGCGTCCCATCCCCTTTGCATCAACAACAAGCACAATCGGTGTTTTTGTCACTTCCGCAAGATGATAGGAAGAACCTTCTTTCCTAACTCCGCCTAACCCATCATATAGTCCCATAACGCCCTCAAAAACTGCAAAATCCATTTCTTTTGCGCTGTTATGAAAAAGTTCTCTTGTATTTTCTTCATCTGTAAAGAAAGTATCAAGATTTTTTGCCGGAACATCTATTATCTTTTCATGAAACATCGGATCAATATAATCTGGTCCGCATTTATATGAAGCCACTTTCCAGCCATAATCCTTTAGCATCTGAAGCAAGGCGCAGGTAACTACAGTTTTCCCGCTTCCACTTCTCGGTGCAGCAATCATAACTCTTTTTATTTTCATACAAATATCACGCCTTTCTTTCAGACTCATTGCCACAAAACTCAAATGCACAGATCCAAACCGGATTCTCGGACTGCATTAAGTGATAACTTCCTGCTTTTTTTGATCTACTTATCTGTAACTGTACAACCTCTTCCTCTTTTATCATATCATCCATTGATAAAATCTCCCTCATTTCACAGATTGTCTCCATGCTGACAGCATTTACCACAACCCTCATGTTGGGATTCATCTGTCGGAGTGACACCAGTATTTCCTTTAATCTGCCACCACTTCCTCCTATAAATGCGTGTGTAGCCATTGGAAGTCCTGTTAGTCCCTCTGGCGCTCTCGACTCTACCACTGTTACATTTTGCAGTTCAAATTTCTTTTTATTCTTTTCAATTAATGAAACTGCTTCATGATTCTGCTCCACCGCATACACCTGTATATCGTCAGAAATGCCCGCTATTTCTA
>JAIEEY010000012.1 GCA_029067205.1 Lachnospiraceae bacterium | reverse complement strand
CCTGCCGGGTCAGTCATCACTGCAAGCTGGTTGTTGCTGCCGTACTCGTATGTGGTGGTGTTCCCTTCCCCGTCCGTAGTCCGGGTAACGTTCCCTGCATAGTCATATCCGTAGACCTCACTGCTCCCGTCTGCCTGACGGATCTCCACGATCCTGCCCCACTTGTCAAGGATATATTCCGTGTGGTTTCCTGCACCATCCGTGATTCCCGTAATGTTTCCGAGCGGGTCATACTCATACTGCTGGCTGGCATTTCCCTTGGTGGCAATCTTCGTCCGCCTGCCGCCGATGTCGTACTCCATGTCCGCGCCGTAGGCGTAGTCGATGATGTGTATTATGCCATTCTCGCCCTCCTTTGCCTAGTACCCACAGAAACGGCGCTCCCGTATGCGGTTCCCCTCCTTGTCGTACTGGTACTTTGTCAGCCTGTAGAGGACTTCCCCATCCTGTTCGGAAACAGGTATTCTGCTCTCCGTGAGCCATCCGAGGCGGTTGTATGTATACAGGCTGCCAAGGAACATTCCTTTAGCACTAATGATTGAAAGAAAAAGACAGTAGTAATAACAGTTATTTGAAAAAATACTATTATCACTACTGTCCGAATGCTGTAATTTAGATCATTCACCACTCACTCCGTTGCTGTTTTGGCGTCGGCGTGCAAAGTGTAACAGAATCATATAAAAGCAGCCCTATCCAAATGCATGGCACAAACCCACAGGTTATTTATTCTTTGTTTACACACTTCCTGCACACAATAATGACAACAGGATTACTCATTTAAGAAGTTAAAATAATCACTTTCACTTCCATCATAATTCACCAGCATTTTCCCCCCTTCCATCTCATAATCCAGCCACTCTGCCAGACTATTCCATTTCTTGCTAACCCTGCCTGTCTCATGATCCCAGTAAATGATAACACCATCGCTTTTATTTGTTTTCCTCAAATCAAAACCAACAGCATCCCCTGTGCATATCTTTGCAATGATAAACAAATAATTCGGCATTTGGGGCCAGCGCTTAGTGGGGTCAAAATTATATTCTACATATGATGTACCCACTTCATATTCCTCATTACCCTGTATTTGATATAGTACAGTCCCAGGCAAAAATAATTCCCCTCCATTATTCATTTTTAACCATTCCCTGTAATAAAATGGTAAATAAATATGATATTTTATTTCGAAATCATTTATCTCCGCTTCCGATATTCCGTCATTTAACACATGGATCCCCTGTTTGTATTTTCCTATTTCTGTATAAAATCTGCTAAAATAGTCTTTAACCGTTTTCATGAATCCCTCCTGACATATTCTTGCACAAATTCATTAATCAATAAATACAAAAATTTATATATATGGTATCAATCTGTTCTCTATAACAGATTATATTATCTTTAGATCCTCGAAACCACATTATAATAATGTTTATGCAATCTCGAGGATTTGATTTTATAACAAAGCACTAAAAAGCGATTTATTATGACTCTTTAAAAATTTCAATCAACTTCATTGGGCATAATAATCACCAAAGTCTATGGTCACACCTGATAAAGGATCATAATACCCATTCGTTGGATTACGATAGTCTCCATTGTGTGCATTCAGATGTTCATTTATATCCATACCGTCTCCTTTCAAAAACTCAATGTTATTAGGGTCCCCAACATAATCAGGATGTGCCCTTTTTGATTTCATATGATGTCCATCATATCCTTTAACCCTTCCCGTTCGCAACAATTGTTTTTTCTCGCTATCAGTCCAGTCTCTACTACCTTTTCCGGTGATTCTAACCAGTTCTCTTTCTTGTGCCCATGCCTGACTGATAGCTTTTCGGCTCATATATTCAAACTGGCTTTCTGTTACTATTTTTCCATTTACTACATAAGTCTTTTCCTTAGCCCTACGTATCCCGACCTCCGCATAGCTTGCATATCCATTATCAGGTTTAGGTCTATGCCAATCTCCTATCGAATCCTGATAATAACCTTCTGGCGGACATTTAAAATATGGTTGACCCTCATACCTATTCAGATAAGTATATCCATCTATTTTGTTTAAAGCTTTTTGCTCTTCATCTGTTAATTCTTCATGTTTAGACTTAGCTCTAAGGAATGCAACCAGTTTCTTCTGTTCATTTCTTGTTGCCTGATTATTTCTTAATTTATCAATAATCGTATTCGCTATATTCTGGCAGATTAAATGCCCACTCGGGTCAACATAATAAACAGGATTATTTGCACAATATGCATACAGGTTCAGCCCGTCCCCACGGTAGGTATCTTCTTGCGTGAACCGACCTATAACAGGGTTGTAGTA
>JAIEEY010000119.1 GCA_029067205.1 Lachnospiraceae bacterium | reverse complement strand
CACCGGATAAGTTTTTTTATAGAATTTTTCCACCAAGGGGATAGTGCGCCCAAAATTCAGGTTATGGATTCACACTTGCTCTGTAGACACAATTACGAGATTTGCTAATAAAGATACCATCTTTCCGATATATTCTCTGTACACGCCTTTTCCCACAATTACAGGAGCAGTTCCGCACTGTCCTATATATCGCATCATATATGTACTGCTACCATATATAGCAGATATACAGCACCACCCTACAGATATCCCTCTTCCAATGCATAAGCAAAAGACCTCCCATCCAACCTGATACACTCCTATCCGGCAGCAGAGCACCCACCAATCCTGCTGCCATGAAACAGCCTAGAATCCCTCATATCAAGGATAAAAGAGAATAAAAAACAAAAAAAGAATGCAATTATTCCCTTCAATACTCTCAGACACCATATACAGGCTCTACAATCGCGCACATCCCTCTATAAGCATAATTACAGGCATCTGCTAAGAGATTCACCATCTTCCCTATAACTCTCTGTACACGCCTTTTCCTGCGATCACAGGAATAATGCTACATCATGCCATCATATAACATCAAACAGCACCATATATGTACTGCTGCCGTGTATGGCAGATATACAGCACCACCTTACAGTTATCCCTTGTCCAATACATAAGCAAAAGACCTCTCCCACCCGAGCTGATACTCTCCCTTACGGCAGCAGAGCACCCACTAATCCTGCTACCATGAGATAGCATAAAATCCCTATAACGAGGGATACAAAAGCTAATAAAAAACAAAAGAAATCCTATTCCACTCCTGCAATAAAGCTGACTGCGTGTCTGTATACCCCTGCTACCAATAAAAGAAAAATATGTTAAAAAGATACAAAAAAGGATATATCCGAGCGAGGAATACGAGAAAAACAAGAGATGACTTCTCTTTACGTTTCCAGAGCAACGGCATGGCGGAAATCCTTAAAATTCGCTGTTTTAAGGGATTCTTACAAAGGGATAAAGAGGATGGCAAGATATAGATATGCTGTTTAGAAAAACTTTTAACTGGCAGCAGAACTGAATTATGGACAGGGGCTGTGGGAGAGCCGGATTATGGTTTTAACGGCAGCAGGACTAGAATTTTCCTTATACTGGCAGCTGAGCTAGGGTTTTCTTACACTGGCAGCAGGATTTTGGAGAAACCCACTTTCTTTTTATCTTTTCTTATCGGGTGGACAGAGCAAAATCCGCTGTTTTCAATGCAGAAGATGCTCTGTACCTTGATGTGTTATTGTGAGATTTTTAGTGGGGATGGAGATGTGTTTTTAACGTCAGCAGGATTTTGGAGAAGAAAAGAACCCTGAGGAACGGATTCCCCAAGGTTCTGGTTTTGAAAATATACTTTGTTTTTGGTTATGGTTCCAGCAAAAATTAAAATCTGCATTGAGCAAAAATTTGTTTTGCATGAACAGCTCCAACTATTCGAACTCCCTGCAACTATAACATAATTATTAAATATTTGATTGCTTTTTAAGGATTTTGATAGCCATATTATCCATATTTTACGCCTTATTCACAGTTTCAGAGCAAACAGGTATCATACGGGTATCACAACTTTTCTCCTTAACTGCCATATCTACATGGTGCTAGCACCATGTAATTATAGATAATAACACATATTTTGCTTTTTTCTTTATATGATTCCGTAATCAGAAATATCTTCTATCGAAAAACCAATCCAAAAGAGACTCATATTTCTTATTAGCCTGTCTAGCAAAAGCATTAGATGCTTTGCTTCTATATTATTTTTGAAATCATAATAATACATATACCCATGCGCAATAGTACGTCTAATTTCTTTTATTTTATCGCTGATATCCTCAACCGATAATCTCTCATTTTTTAATAATTCGGGAAACAAGTTAAAACTATAGCTCAACTCTTCCTTTAATGAAAATCGAGAATTTTTCGCTTTTTGATGTTCAAGTTTATCAAATAAATACTCAAATGCCATAATTTGTTCCATAAATCGTTGAGGAGAAAATAATGTATCTGCATTTCCTAAATGCCCTAATGGTATACTTCTCGTAATTTTATTTCCAGAATCTAATGCTATATTATTTAATATCTTGGGTATATACTTCAAAACATCAAACTCGCAATAGGATATATCATGCACCGAAATAGCATCTTCCGAAACAAGCGAGCAGTAAAACCAACCGACTTTTTCTCCATTTTTATATAATGTAATTTGTTTAAATGGCACCTCTGCTTCAGATGTCATAAACATTGCAAGTCGATAAAAAATCATCGAAATATTGTAACACTCTTGAATTTCATTGGTATAAAGCGGAATCAATAATTCTCCTTTTTTATCAAAGTCTTCCAACAGTCCAAGCCTGTTATTGTTCCCTATGCGAAAAGACAATTCATACTGACTATTATCCATAGAAAAAGGAATTTTATAAATATCCTTAGGTTCCACAGCTAAATTTATGCCTGCTCTTACCATATCTATGTAATTATACTTATATCGAAAAATATCATCAAGAAAAAAGATTGCAAGCCTATGGTATCGTACCCGTCTTGCACCGTAAGCATGCTAATCATATAGCAGCGCAGATAACATACGCTTCCCATAGAGCGTTCGACTAAAAATGTAGATTTCTGTCCTTGAAAGTCATTAGCAAAATATTCTCCTTCGAGAATATAGTCCTCTTTGAAGTTATATTCTTTTGTAAAATCCGTTAAAATCTCATCATCTGTAAACAACTCCATGCGATAGTTTTCCATTACAAATGGAATCTTTCCTTTTCTAAAAAAGATATATCCCTTAACCATAATATTTCCTCTATTCTGCTTTGACTAATCTTATTCTTGATGACATAGTATAACCGAAAAAGTTACGGCTTTTTTCACATTACTAAAATTGTATTAATCTATGCAAATATAAAATTTAGATAATAATTTCATCTTTTAATTCTTGTATACAAAGCATAGAGAAAGAGTTATCTCCCCCTATGCTTTTCTTTCCTTTTCTGCTGTTTCAATTCAAACTGCCGCTGTTTTTCTGCTTCCCGTTGTTTCCGGCTCACAATCTTACGTTCAGTTTTCAACTGCTCCTGCTGTAATTTCAAAGCCTGTTGCGATTTTGTTCCTATTCCGGTATTCTGTACCTGTTTTTTCACTTCTCGCTGTACCCGTTTAGGATTGCGACCAGCTTCTTTTACATCAGTTTCTACAGCCGGACTAAATCGTAACCGATAGTAATTTTTCAGAACGAAATCATAAACCTCATAGTCCTTTGGTTCTGCCCCAAACGTAACCTTACATACAGATAGCTTTCCCTCTGATACACGTTCAAACACTCCCACCCAAAAGGGTTCTTCAAAAAATACTGTCAACTTTCCCGATACTTTGTCCATGACAAATCCTCCTTAAAATGATTGTAATGAACAAAGAACGGACGACCCTAAGGAGGGAGGGCTACTTACACCAAATCGGTGCAACTGGACTACCTACCAGTTCTGCAAGATTACCTTGTGTTGTGTTTTTATCTTTGCCCCTATATATTACCATATAATCGCCCATTTTTCCACAAAAATATGGCAATCCGCCTGTAACTGCAAATTGCCATATCATCATTTTTCTTATCTGTCCTAATTTACATGGTGCTAGCACCACGTGTCAATCATCGCCAAAAGAAACATTAGCTTTGCCACAGCTTACTTCCTATAACCATACTCCCCAATCGCCATAATCAAAGGTTCCACTGCCATGATGAAGTTTTCCGTCTGCCTTAAGATTTCTAAATGCTTCTCGCATACGAATTAAGATTTCCGGCTTTATATCCAGTGAATGATGTGCTGGAAACACTTTTTTCACAGGCAATGCCGCAACTTCTTCCAAAGAATCAAGGTATCCTTCCGGGTCAGTAGACGGATAATAAGCAAACAGAATATCCTTATAAACCAAATCGCCAGTAAATAAATATCCCCTGTCTTTTTCCCAAAAACATAAATGCCCCGGAGAATGTCCGGGAGTATGCAGCGCTTCAATTTTTCTGCCGCCAATGTCAATGATGTCATGGTCTGTCAGCACTTTTGTTGGCATACCTTGAAAAAGTTCATAATCATTCACACAAAAGTCTTCGGGTAAATCACAGCGGTCTGCCACCATCTCTCTTATCGTTTCGATTGATAAAGGAAATTTACCATTCAGCCAATCCAATTCATCAGCGTGGGCACAAAAATCCGTAAAATACTTATGCCCTCCAATATGATCCCAGTGAATATGCGTTGCTACTGCCGTAATTGGCTTATCGGTAAGCTTCAGCACTTCCTCATAGATATTGGAAATGCCAAGCCCCGTATCAATAAGCAGACTTCGGATATTTCCATTCAGCAGATAACAATGTGTTTCCTCCCAATGGCGGTATTCACTGATAATATATGTATTTTCGTCAATTTTATCTATTGTAAACCAGTTATCCATTACGCCACACTCCTTAAAATCTCCATAAACTCATAGTTTCTCTATCTCTACCAAAGAATTTTGAATATCCCTATAAACCAATGGTTGCATACCGTCTGCATAAATAGATATATCCGCTTTTTGTAGTGCCGAAACAATATCTCCTTTTAATTCCGGCTTATTTTTTGCTATTATAGGCAGTAATTTTATACACTGCCTTGCTGTTATTGGCTTAATATCTTTTATATGCTTCAAATACTCGTCTATGATTTCATCAATTTTATTATCTTTGTCCCATTTAGCATTGTAGGCAATCAACGTAAGCCCTCTTGTACGAATTTAGGAATTATCGCTGCCAATCATATCCGCTAACTTATCCATATAACAATATACCTTGTCCGATTCCTCACATACTTTTTGTAACGTCTGTAATGCTTTGTATGCCACATTATTATTTTTATCAAATAACAACGTAAAATTATCCGTAATATTTATTTCCATGTCATTTCCTCTCTCATATCTTAAATCACGCTTTCGATTATAGCACTTTCTCTTTGTATCTTCCACCATAAAATACAGGGCATGACAACCGCCACACCCCACATTTCTTATCGTTCCAACGATTTTTCAATCTTCCATTTCTGCCCTTTCAAGTCATTTTGCTTCTCGTAAAGACTATTTCGCTCTTTACAAAGTTCTTTCATGCGCTCCAACTGCGCCCTCACTCCTTCCCGACAATCCGGCTCTATCTTTTTATATTCCCTGGTCAGATTACGGATTGTATTATTGTTTTCCTTTATCTGCTCCGAAAGACACACCCAGTCTATCAGATTTTGCACTTCCTTATCCGTTTCGTAAAGGTCTGTTTCTGCTACAATCTTAGCACACAACCGCACCATGACTTTCTTTTCCATATCTGTCATATCCTATCAATCCCCTTTCCTATCGGCTCATTTCAAAGGCACGTTTCGAGCGTTTGCTTGCCCTTTCTGCCTGTTCTAATGCCTTTGACCGTTCCACTATCGACTGCACCTGTTCTTTGCCTAAATGACGCTCCAAGCGCCCCAAATCTGCCGCTTTATTCTGCAATTGGTCTATGGTGTCGCTCTGTTCCATGACCTTATCCGTCAGGCGGCTAATCTGTATCTTTTGTCCGTCTACTTTGGCGGTCAGCTTCTTTCCCTGTTCCGTAAGCTGTACGCATTTGATAGTCAAATTTTTTACAATCTCTTTCAGTTTCTCCACAAGCGGCAAAGCCTTTTTATCCCGGTATGCCTTTGCGCTCATCAATGCCCCCGGCTCTGCCAACTGCCATTTCACATCTTCATCATAGGCATGTATATTGCGCTCCATAACTTCCTTAGACTGTACCATTTTATTAAGTTCCTGTTGTAACTTTTCCTGCTGTTTCTCCAGTTTCTCATTTTCGGATAACAGTTTTTCTTTATTCTCTGTCAGCGTTTCCGTCTGCTCTTTCAACAGATGATTTGTAGCGGAAAGTTCAGACACTTCCTGCCGGATTGCTTCACCCTCTCTCCGTATCTGCTCCGTTTCCTGCTCTGCCACTGTCTGCTGATGAAGAATATCGGATAATTCCTCTTTACTGCCGGAAATCTCCTGTTCCAGTTCTGCGACCTCTTTTTCCCGTTCTTTTTTCTCGAAATCCAAAACAGACAGGTGCTTCTCATGCGTTCCTTTTTTCTCCCACTCAATGCCATGCCGCAGCATGATAGCTGAAAGCTGTTCTTTTTCTGCCGCCGCCCACTGGTTGCGTTCTGTTTCGCTCCTTGTGCCGCCCTTAAAACCGAGTTCAGCCAGTGCCTTTTTTAATGACACCCTCGTTTCAAGCCCCCTCTTGCTTCCAGTCGTATAGGGTATGAAATCTATATGCAGGTGCGGTGTGGCTTCGTCCATGTGGAGATGCGCCGAAAACACCCTCAACGTAGGATTGCGCCGTTGAAAGTCCTGCATATATTCGTCAAGAATTTTCGCCGCAAGCTGTCCGTCTTCTGTCTTTGCCCCCATATCGTCCTTGTTGCCTATCTGCAAAATAATCTCATGGAATGGCTTCTCCTGTTTCCCGGAACAGATTTTCTCATAATAATCATCAATCCGGCGGTCACTTCTGGTCTGCTTCTCATTATACCGAGCGAGCGCTTCATCAAATAATTCATGGTAAACATCTTTGATATTTTCGTTACAGTATTCCACATTCAGACTGCTCCGCTCCGGATCAGTGTTCTTTGCATGGAATTTTCTGCTGTTATGGTTGACAGAGCCTTTCCCTGTCATAACGCTGATTGTCCGCTTCAATAAATTTCCCTTTCTCCCTTACCGGGTAATTAGTGCCGGACACGGCGCATAGCCTTTGTTACTTTCTGCGAAAGTAACGCAAAAGCACTTTCGACACGCTCCGCTTTATCAAAAGTGCCTTTGCGCCCTGCCGGGGGCTTTTCCGCCCTTACGGACGGGGCGGCTTTACGCCGCCTTATTGCCACTGCTTTCCGGCTTTCTTCCCAACACCGCAACAATGCAATCTCTATAATCTTTGCAACCTTGCAATCTTCAAGAACGCATTCCAAGACTGCAAAATTCTAATACCCTGCATTGTTGCGGTGTTGCCTTTCTTCGTCCGTCACTGTCTGATTTTATCCAGTTCCCAATACCATGTATTGTTTATCCGCTTCGCCCGGATTCCTAATTCCTTCTTTGCATTTTCCAGTGTCCGCTTTGATATGCCCTGTTCCTCCGCAAGATTAAATATCTCATTGCTCTGCATGGCATTGTTTGTTTCTGCCAGTTCCCGGAGTAACCTCTTTGCCTGTTCCATCTTATTTGCTTTTGGAGCGATACCGCCTAACACTTCATCTGCTGTTATCTCATAATCTCCAAGCCAGTGAAAACCGTCCTCTGATAACGCAAATGCTTTCGGGTGTCCAAACGCCGCAAGGTTATTTTTTATCTGCACTACAGCCCTTGTATTTTCTTCTCCCTCAACTCTGCCGACCAAGAGAACGCTTCTTGCGACTGCAAAGAAATCAATCGAACCCATTCCTCGGTATGCCGCCTTATTTCCTGCCGCCTTGTTCATATGCCCGACAAGAATAATAGCACACTGATATTTCTCTGCCAGTGCCGCCAGCCGCTTTGTCATATCCCTTGCTTCGTTTGCCCGGTTCATATCCATACCGCCGCCCAAATAGGCTTGTATCGGGTCTAAAATCAACAGCCTTGCGCCTGTCTTTATTACAGCCTGCTCCAATCGTTCATCTATCATGGAAAGAGATTTTACCTTTTCATCAATGACCGAGATTTTCTCACAGTCTGCCCCCGCCTGCTCTAACCGGGGCTTTACCGTATCGGCAAGCCCGTCCTCCGCACTCTGATAGATTACATTCAAAGGTTCTGTAAGGTTCATTCCACCGTCTATGCCCTCTCCCTTAGACAGTTTCGCTGCTATATTCAGTATAAAGGTTGTTTTTCCGTCCCCCGGATCGCCTTGAATGATTGTCAGCTTGCCATAAGGAATAAACGGAAACCACAACCAAGACACTTCCTGCGACTGTATCTCTGATAATTTAATCAACTGTAATTCAATTTTTGCTTCTTCCATAATGCCCTGTCCTCCATTTCTGAAAATCGTTGCCACTGGAAGAAACCTCTGCTATACTGATATTGTGATTGTTGATAACAGAGGTTTTCCAGTTATCACAGCCCTAACAGTTGCCACTGTCGGGGCTTTTTTCTTCTCCGTTGACGTTGCCCTGCCACAAATATTTTGCTCCGTCCAACATCCAAAGAATTGCTTTCAACATATCCTCATAAGAAGTCTGTAATTCTCTGATTTCTTCGGTAGTAACATCCGACTTTTCATTTTTTATCTGTCCTGCCAGTTCTTCCATGCGGTTCTGCAGTTCCTGTAACTTTTCCACAATCTGATATACTGTTTCTTTCTTCCCTACCACGCATACATGATTATAAATGCAGGAACGGACAAAATAATCTTTCTTCTTCATACCGCTTACAAAAATCTTCGCTTCAATTTCTTCCCTCTCTCTGGGAGAAATACGAAAGCTGATTGTTGGATATTTGTGTGTTCCGCTCATTCTTCTGTACCCTCCTTAAACTCTGCATTCAACAACTCTGCCATTTGTGTCTGTTCTGTTGGGAACATATGGGCATACCGAAACGTAATATCAACACTTTCATGCCCTACTCTGTTCCCGATTGATACCGCCGAAAATCCCATACTGATAAGCAGGGAAACGTGTGAATGCCGCAAATCGTGGATTCTAATGCGTTTTACTCCTGCTTTTCCTGCTCCCCTTGTCATTTCATGGTGCAGAAAACTTTTTGTCAGATGAAAAATCCTGTCTGTCGGAAGAAGCCCATATAATCTGCCGATATAATCCTTTAATTCCTCACACAAGAAATCTGGCATACTCACATTTCGCTTGCTTTTCGGTGTTTTCGGGTCTGTAATCACATCTTTCCCCTCCAACCGCTGATATGATTTTGTTATCCGAATGACCTTGTTATCAAAATCAATGTCCTGCGGCGTGAGGGCTAATAATTCGCCAACACGCAACCCACACCAATATAAAATCTGAAACGCATGATACGAATATGGCTTGTCTTTTACCGCTTCAATAAATTTCAGATATTCCTCTTTCGTCCAGAAAAGCATTTCCTCCGCTTTCCCTTTCCCAAGCGGTCCGGCTTTGACAACAGGATTACTCTTTAATTCGTAGAATCGCACTGCATGATTAAACAATGCGCTCAACTCCGATTGCAGAGTTTTCAGATAAGTCGGAGCATAAGGCTTTCCCTTTTCATCACGATAGGAAATCTGCTCATTCTGCCACTGGATAATATCTTTTGCACGAATATCACACATTTTCTTGTTTTCAAAATACAGTAATAATTTCGTGCGCAGGATATGCTCCTTTGTCAGCCAAGTATTGTGTTTCAGCTTCGGCTTCATATCCCTTGTGTATGCCTGCACAAATTCTCCAAAAGTCATATCCAAGTCAGCAGCTTCTTTCATACGGAAATGATGTTCCCACTCTGTCGCTTCTCTTTTGGTCTTGAACCCTCTTTTGACTTTCCGGCAATTTTTACTCGTCCAGTCGTAATAATGGAACGATACATACCACGTTCCACGCTGTTCATCTTTATATGCCGCCATAATATCCCTCCTTAGTTCGCTGCCTGCGCCATACCATAGAATTTTTCTTCATAGTATTTTCTGCTGACACGTCCGGCGATTGTGATAAACCCTTTTTCTTCCAGCTCCTCATTCATCTGTCGTACTAATTTGTAAGCAAATGGTTTGGATACACCCAACTCCTGCGCTACCTCCCCGGCAGTTACAAATAGTTCATTCTTCATTCAATATCCTCCTTTTGTTTAGCGTTTTTGTTAAATATCGTATTTGTATTATACTTACCATTTCTATTATTGTCAATAACATATTTGTTAAACTTATCTTTTTTATTAAATTTAGCATTTCTGATAAGTTTATGTTGCTGTATTATTTGAATTATGATAGAATATATGGAGAAGACAGAATTGAGAGGTCACCTATGGACTATACGATACGAGAAATACAAAAACAGGAATATCCGTTACTGGATAATTTTCTATATGAAGCAATCTTTATTCCAGAGGGCGTCAAGCCTCCACCTAAAACTATTATCACATATCCCGAATTGCAGGTTTATGTAGAACATTTCGGGGAATCAAAAGATGATAAAGGATTAGTGGCAGAGGTTGACGGTAAAATTATCGGTGCTGTTTGGGTTCGCATCATGAATGATTACGGACATATAGACGATGAAACACCCTCTTTGGCAATCTCACTATATAAAGAATATCGAGGCTTTGGCATTGGAACAGCTATGATGAAAGAAATCCTTACCCTGCTGAAATCACATAGGTATAGCCGAGTTTCTCTTTCTGTTCAGAAAGCCAATTATGCGGCAAAGATGTATCTAAAGGTTGGTTTTGAGATCGTAAGGGAAAACGAGGAAGAATGCATTATGGTGTACTACCTATAATCATAGAAAGGACGTTCCATTTATGAGAATCCGACCATATATACCAAACAAAGATTACGAATATGTATCAAAATGGATTGATAACGAAAGAACTCACGCCTTTTGGTGTGCAAATCTTTTGCCATACCCCATGGCACCAAAATCTTTACATGATTTATTAGAGAAAAATGCAATGGACTGGACGGACAGTGCTTATGTCGCAACTGAAAACAACGGACAGGCAGTGGGCTTCTTTTGTTATTCTGTCAATACAGCAGACAATATCGGCTTTCTTAAATTTGTTATCATTGATAAAACAAAACGTGGAAAAGGTTACGGAAAAGAAATGCTGAATCTGGCTCTGCAATATGCTTTTCAGATAACCGGCGCAAAAGCAGTTCAGCTAAATGTTTTCAATGAAAACGCATCAGCGAAACAATGTTATGAAAAAACTGGCTTTGTTCAAAGAAATATTGACAAAGATGTATTTTCCTATAAAGACGAGTTGTGGAGCAGATGTAACATGATAATTTCAAAACAAACACTCTAATTTACAGAAAGGACACATGACTATGGTATTAGGAGAACGGATAAAGAGAATACGCACGTTCCGGGGCTTGACACAGCGTGAATTGGGCTTGAAATTGGGATATGAGGAACGCAATGCTGATGTTCGTATCGCACAGTATGAATCCGGCTATCGTGTTCCCAAAAATAACACCTTAATGGAAATGGCAAAGATACTGAACATCAATTATATCCATTTTATTGGCGTTACTCCCGGTTGCGCCGAGGATATTATGCTCACATTACTTTGGCTTGATGAAGATGACCGAAGCACGATCCATTTGTTTCAGCTTGTCCGCAATCCCGGCAAAACTAATCATTCCGATGATAAGTCGGTGCGTTACTATGACAATGATGATTGGCCTGCTCATCCGCCAGTAGGTATGTGGCTAGAGTATGGATTAGTTAATGAGTTCATGCGTGAGTGGTGTCTGCGGAAAGAACAGTTGAAGAATGGTGAAATTTCAGAGGACGAGTATTTTGAATGGAAAATCAACTGGCCTGCTACGAGCAGTAGTGTTGATGAAAAAGGGAATGACAAAAAAAATAATAGTTATAAATGGAAATCCACCTAGTTTTTCTATTTATAAGTGCATATAATATAAAATAAACATATAAGAATGGAGTGATGATATGAAAAAAACTACTGCCAAAATCATTCAAATCAGTGACATTATACAATGGAATGAAAAAAAAGAACTTGAATTATCCCCTAAATATCAGCGTAACTATGTATGGAATGAAAAAGCCAAAGCATACTTGATTGATACAATAATTCGTGGTCTGCCTATCCCCCCTATTTTCCTTCGGCAAAAAACGGATGTTACCACAAAATCAACAACACGTGAGATTATTGACGGACAGCAACGTATTAGAGCAATTTTAGAATATATCGTAGATGAAGGATTTGCAATTAAAACTGCTCATAATAAAGATTATGGCGGAAAAAAATATTCGGAATTGGACGAAGATGCCCAAGAAGCTATGTTAGAATATGAAATACTCGCCGAAGTAGTTACTGAAAAAGACGAAAGTTCTATTTATGATATGTTTGCACGCTTAAATTCCAATAATTATGTTCTAAACAAGCAGGAAATCCGTAACTCAAAATATTGGGGAGATTTTAAAGTTTTTATATATCGGCTTGCATCTCAATATAGAGATTTTTTCCTAAATAATAAGTTACTTGGGGATAATGATTGTGCTCGAATGCGTGACGCAGAATTAATCACTTCTATGATTATTGTCTTAAAAGAAGGAATTGTATCAGAATCACCTACTTTTGTTGATAACATTTATTTAAAGTACGATAAAGATTTTGATGATATTGACACAATTGAAGATCAATTCAATTCCGTAATGAGTATTTTGTTACGCATTTATAGCTATTTAAATGGAAATTTGGGGTGTTTTGAAAACAAAAATTATTTCTTTACCCTTTACTGCACTATCGTAAATCAAATGTATGGTATTCCTTCTTTTGCTTTACAAAGATATGCCCAATTTGACTTTTCTTCTATTGAAAGCAATTTTTCACTTTTAATAGACTCTTGCATCCAATTTATACATGATTATGATATCAATATTGCTGATAAAGATAATAAAAATGGATTGTACTATGAGTTTTC
>JAIEEY010000118.1 GCA_029067205.1 Lachnospiraceae bacterium | reverse complement strand
CCTTTAGGGAGCACACTTTAGGCTGCTTTAGCAGCACATTGAACCTACCGGCTTTAGCCGGTAGTGGTTGAGTTTCCGATTGCAGGGGAAAAGGGGCTAAAGAGTTCGATTACCCCGAATCTGGGTGGTGACAGTAAGCTCAATCAGGAAGCTTTCCTGTTGGAGCCAGTAAGTTCAGAGAATCTGCACAATAACAGGTCAACAAGGAATTTCTGGTGCATTGTGGAGAATACCAGATGCTGGTCTGTTACAGGGGCATCAGCGGAGGCAGAAAATCAGAAATTTACCAAAGAACAGGATACCGGCACTTTGATTGCAGGACTGATGTGGCAGACGGTGAAGAGAAAATCTGATACCTATAAACTGGAAGCGGAAACTACATCTTTTGTCCCAGTGGATGAAAATGTAGAAATTATGAAGGTGCGTATTCGCAATACGGCGGGGACAGCACAGAAGATCACGCCGATTGCAGCCGTTCCGATTTATGGAAGAAGCGCTGATAATATCAGAGACCACAGAAATGTTACTTCTATGCTGCATAGGATTCATACGCAGAATTATGGTATCACTGTAAAACCGACCATGTCTTTTGACGAAAAGGGACATCGGAGAAATCATCTGATCTATTTTGTGTCAGGAGCTGCAGGGGATGGCGTGGAGCCAGTTTCATTTTATCCGACAGTAGATGCTTTTATCGGGGAAGGTGGGACTTTCACACATCCGGAAGCAGTATACAAAAACACAGAGGGCATGTCAGCAGGAATGGAAATCGCTGGAAAAGAGGCGATGGGTGGTATCCGATTTGAAAAGGTAACACTAGAGCCGGACGCGGCTGTGGAGTATGTGATTGTCATGGGAATTGCGGATCAGGAGGAGGAGATCGAAAGGATTATTGCAAAATATGATTCCCCTGCCAAAGCGGAGCAGGCGTTTGACAGAGTAAAGGAATACTGGCAGAAGAAAGTGAATGTCAGGTATCATACAGGTGACAGACGTTTTGACCGCTTCATGCGGTGGGTAAGTTTCCAGCCATTTTTGAGACGTCTTTATGGATGCTCTTTCCTGCCACATCATGATTACGGCAGGGGTGGAAGAGGATGGAGAGATCTGTGGCAGGATTGTCTGTCTCTTCTGTTAATGGATCCAGGCGATGTACGTCAGATGGTAGTCAGCAACTATGGCGGGGTACGGATTGACGGAACCAATGCCACGATTATAGGGACGAAACAGGGAGAATTCATTGCTGACAGGAATGGAATCAGCCGTGTTTGGATGGATCATGCTGTCTGGCCTTTTATGACAACAAAGCTCTATCTTGACCAGACTGGGGATTTGGAGATCCTTCTGGAGAGGGTAAACTATTTTAAAGATGCACAGGCGGGACGTGGAACGGATATCGACAATGCATGGGATGATGCATACGGCATGTGGCAGAAGACAGCCGAGGGCAGCATATATGGCGGAACGATCCTGGAACATCTCCTGATAGAGCATCTGTGTGCTTTCTATGAAGTTGGGGAACACAATGAGATGCGGCTTCGCGGAGCAGACTGGAATGATGCGCTGGATATGGCGGCGGATCATGGTGAGAGTGTGGCATTTACCTGTGCCTATGCAGGAAATCTAAAGCAGCTTGCAGACTGTCTTGGTCTTCTGCAGGACAGATTATCCTGCACGGAGATTGAACTTTTGGAAGAAATTGAGGTTCTGCTCAAAGATGATATGAAACTGTATGAAGATATTGAGGCAAAGCAGGCACTTCTAAAAGAATATACAGGTATGTGCAGACATGATATCAGTGGGAAGAAAATCAAAGTATCGATTGACAGCCTGATTGAAAACCTGACTCATAAAGCAGATTGGATTATGGAACACATTCGTAAGACAGAGTGGCTTCAGGGAGAGAATGGGGAAGGATGGTTTAACAGCTATTACGATAATCATAAAAATGCAGTGGAGGGTATTTCAGAAAAGGGTGTCCGGATGATGCTGACTGGACAGGTATTTGCTATTATGAGCGGAACTGCGACAGATGACCAGGTAAGTCAGGTTTGTAAGAGCGCAGACCACTATCTGTATGATGCTGCCGTTGGCGGGTATCGGCTGAACACAGATTTCAAGGAGCTCAAGTTTGATATGGGAAGAATGTTTGGATTTGCCTATGGAGAGAAGGAAAACGGAGCTGTATTTTCCCATATGACGGTAATGTATGCAAATGCACTCTATAAAAGAGGATATGCAAAAGAAGGATATAAAGCACTTCAGACACTGGCTGATACAGCTCTTAATTTTGGCACAAGCAAAATATATCCTGGTATTCCTGAATATTTCAACAGTGAAGGACGGGGATTGTATCACTATCTGACGGGTGCGGCAAGCTGGTATATGATGACTATGATAACAGAAGTATTTGGAGTTCGCGGGGAAGCAGGGGACCTGGTGATCAGGCCGAAACTGCTGAAAAAACAATTTGATGAAAGCAGAACAGCTTCTATCAGATCGTATTTTGCAGGAAAAGAGTTTGAGGTGGTTTTCAAAAATACAGAAGGGCTGGAATATGGCGCGTATAAAATCGGTGCAGCGAACTGCGATGGCGAAACGCTTCAGATTGTTGACGGGAAGCATGTTTTGATTGGCAGAGAGTGCGTAAAGTCTATGGATGAGAATCTACACAAAATCATACTAGAGCTGGTTTCTGTTTAAAACGCAGAAACCAGCTCTAGCTGGCTGCAGGACCAGAAATATAGGCTGTTACCATGAAGTGCGGCAATAGTGGTCGCGGTATTTTTTGGGAGTCACGCCAACAAGTTTCCGAAAGGTCTGGATAAAGTAGCTCTGAGAAGAAAATGCAAGATAAATTGCGATATCGATCCAACTGTAATCAGAATACCGTAGCTTCCTGATACCATTCATTTCGCCAATTCATATTTATACCCTTCCATTTTATGAATAATATGTATTTTGATTATTATATCATGAATCTGATATTTTTGTACATAACTTTGTATATTAAAATTAGATATAATCATATAATTGATAATCAAAATGAGAATATTATAGAAAAATGGTAAGGAGATTTGATATGAAAAGAGACTTGCGAAAAAGCGTAACGACGGTTCTTGCAGCAGGATCTGTGATACCGTTTATTATGTCTTGTGGCAGCAATGAAGACCAAGTGGCTGTGAATACGGAGACGCCTGAAACCATATTATCAGAAGAAGATAGTGCGAATCCGGATAATCTGGAAGTGGATGCTTTGGAAGAAGGTCATGAAGGCTATCGCCTGATCTGGGAAGATCAGTTTGGCGGGGATTCGTTGAATATGGACGACTGGAATATTGAGACACATGAGCCGGGATGGGTGAACAGTGAGCTGCAGGCATATGTGGACTCCACTGATAATATCTATATCGAAGACGGAAATCTGGTACTGAAACCGATCGAGACAGTAGACGAAAATGGAACAATATCTTATACATCAGGGCGGGTGAATACGCAGAACAAACATGACTTCAAGTATGGACTGTTTGAGGCGAAGGTGAAGGTTCCGGAAGGACAGGGATTTCTGCCGGCATTCTGGATGATGCCTACGAGTGAAAATCTCTATGGACAATGGCCAAGATGCGGTGAGATTGACATTATGGAAGTTATGGGACAGGCAACGGACACTTCCTATGGAACAATCCATTTTGGCAATCCGCATAGCGAAAGCCAGGGGACTTATGTGCTGGAAGAGGGCAGCTTTTCCGAGGATTATCACATTTTCAGTGTTGAATGGGAACCAGGAAAGATTGACTGGTATGTAGACGGCAATCTGATTCATACGGAAAGTGACTGGTATTCCATAACAGAAGGGCAGGGAGAGATCACTTATCCGGCTCCGTTTGACCAGCCGTTTTATATCATTCTGAATCTGGCTGTAGGCGGCAGCTGGGTGGGAAATCCAGATGCGACCACAGACATTAAAAATGCGGAATACAGAATTGACTATGTAAGAGCATATCAGAAGGACAGTTATGATGAGAATGTAGAAAAGCCGGTGAAGGAGGTTGTTTACCGGGAGCCGGATGAGAATGGAAATTATATCCATAATGGTAGTTTTGCAGATTCTGAAGAGCTGACGGATGAGAAGGACTGGATCTTCCTTACAGCTCTCGGCGGAGAGGCATCTGCTGAAATCAAAGACAATGAGATTTTCATAGACACAACAAAGGAAGGAACAGAAGATTACAGTGTGCAGCTGGTGCAGCCAGGGATTCCAGTAAAAAAGGGAGGCACCTATCTGGTCAGCTTTGATGCTTATGCGGATGCAGACAGAATGATGAAAGTAGGTGTATCGGCGCCAGATCGTAACTGGATCCGTTATCTGGAAGATACGCAGGTGGATCTGACAACCACAAAGCAGACGTTTACCTATGAATTTGTCATGGCGGACGACGATGATGCGAATGGCCGTCTGGAATATAATATGGGTGCAGATGGTTCCACGGCGGGCATTCATATCAGTAATGTGTCAGTAGTCAAGACGAGTGAGGAGGAACTTGGCGATGATGGGAAGACTGTTCTGGCAGATGGAAATTATGTCTATAATGGAAGTTTCCAGGAAGGCGCAGGCCGTCTGGGATATTGGGAGATAACAGCGCCGGACAGCGCAGAAGTGACTGTGACCAATGAAGATAATATCAGAAAACTAAAAGTGACGGTTCCAGAAGGGATTACAGAGGAAAATCCGGTAGTGGTCTTCCAGGAAGGACTTGCTTTGTCAGTGGGTGACTACGCAGTGAGCAATCTTGCCGAGGGGGAAGCCGGGAAGCAGATCAAAATAATCGTGGCAGGACAGGAGTTTGAAGAGGAACTGACAGGAAAGGAGCAGAGCTTTAGCCACAAGCTTAGCATTGACAGCAAAGGGGCGCTGGACGATGCAGGCATTGCACTGGTGTTTAGCGAACCAGGAGTGTTTTATGTGGATGATGTGCGTGTGGTAGAGGACGTACTGATCAAGAATGGCAGCTTTAATGCGGGATTTGCAGGTTATGAGGTTTACGCCTACACGGCCTCTGATGTTGAATATGTGGTGGACAGCCTGAATGAAGATAACGCAGCGGATTTTACGATCAGCAGTACAGGAGATGAAGCATGGAAGATCCAGTTGAAGCAGAATAATATCGAGTTGGAGAAGGGGCAGCGGTATCGCCTTTCCCTGAAGGCAAAGTCAGATATGGACAGAAAGATTATGTTTGCGATTCAAAGAGATGGAACGGATGATGATGATTGGACGCCATATTCAGGGGAAGCGGTCGTTGAGCTGGGCAGTGATTATCAGACTTATGAAATTGAGTTTCAGATGAATGGTGAGACAGACATGAAATCTGTGCTGAGTATTTCCATGGGTGCAGTTGACGGAACGCAGATTAATCAGAAGCACCGTATATGCATTGATAATATTAATCTGGAAAGGATTGATAATTAAATCTAAGATAATGATATAAAGGAGGACGAATATGAAGTTTGGCTATTTTGATGATGCGAAACGGGAATATGTGATTGAGAGGCCGGATACGCCGGCGCCCTGGGCGAATTACCTTGGGTCGCCGGAGTATGGCGCGATTATTTCCAACAATGCCGGAGGGTACAGTTTTGCCAAATCCGGTGCGAACGGCAGGATTTTGCGCTATGTGTTTAACAATTTTGACCAGCCTGGACGTTACATATATATCCGGGACAACGACAGCAAGGATTACTGGTCTGCCTCATGGCAGCCTGTCGGGAAGGATTTGGAGACATATCGGAGCAGGTGCTGTCACGGGACAGGGTATACGAGAATGGAGGCGGATTACAGCGGCATCCATTCCGAGGCGCTCTACTATGTGCCGCTTGAGAAGTCTTATGAAGTATGGAACCTGAAAGTCACGAATCATTCCGACTCAGTAAGAAACCTGAATATCACAGGATATGCAGAGCTCACAAACAACAATAACTATGAGCAGGATCAGGTTAATCTCCAATATTCGCTGTTCATTACAAGAACTTCCTTTGACAAGGATCGTATTCGTCATACGATTCATGGAAATCTTGATGGACTGGAGGACGGGAAGGAGGTTGACAACAAACTCGCACTCGACCGTTTCTTCGGGCTGGCGGGAGCAGAGGTGGCTTCTTACTGCGGAGACAAGGAGAAGTTCATCGGACGCTATCATGGTTATGGAAATCCTGTAGGAATCGAGAGCGGAGATCTCGGGGGAGAGCTGAGCTATAATGAAAACGGGTGCGGCGCGCTCACGGCCACATTGACGCTTGGAGCCGGGGAGACAAAGGAGATCGCGTTCATACTTGGTATGAAATACAAGGATGAAGCCGACAAGATTCTTGCTGGTTACCAGAATCCCTCGGAAACCTGCGCAAAGGAATATAAGGAACTGACGGACCACTGGCATAAAATGTTGTCCCATTTCCAGGTAAAGACACCGGATGAATCCTTTAATACAATGATCAATACATGGAATGCGTACAACTGCTTTATGACCTTTATCTGGTCGCGTGCCGCATCCTTTGTCTACTGCGGACTCCGGAACGGATATGGTTATCGTGATACGGTGCAGGATATTCAGGGTATTATCCACTTAGAGCCTGAGATGGCAGCTGAGAAGATCCGTTTCATGCTCTCGGCACAGGTTGACAATGGCGGTGGGCTTCCACTTGTAAAATTCACACACAATCCGGGACACGAGGATACGCCGGATGACGCGTCGTATGTGCAGGAGACGGGACATCCCGCATACAGGGCAGACGACGCACTGTGGCTGTTCCCTACAGTCTACAAATATGTGTCGGAATCAGGAAATCTCGCATTTATAGACGAGGTGATTCCGTTTGCCAACAAGGATGAAGGGACTGTTTATGAACATTTAAAACGTGCTGTCGATTTCTCCATGAATCATCTGGGACCGCATGGTATGCCGGCGGGACTTTACGCGGACTGGAACGACTGTTTGAGGTTAGGAAAAGATGGCGAGTCCTCTTTCGTGGCATTACAATATTACTATGCGATGACAATTCTTCGGAAATTTGCCGTGTACAAGAAGGACGAAAGCTATATTGCCTTTCTCGATGAAAAGCAGAAAGAGCTCGGCGGGCTGATACAGAAACTGTGCTGGAATGAGGACAGGTTCATCAGAGGCTTTACGGAGGCAGGCGAAGTCATCGGCAAGAGAGATGACAAAGAGGCAAATATGTGGCTGAATCCCCAAAGCTGGGCAGTGATCAGCGGACTTGCCACGGAAGAACAGGCAGATAAGGCACTTAGTATGGTGCATGAGCGGCTGAACACAGAATATGGTGTCATGCTTATGGATCCGCCGTATCATCTCGATGCCTTTGACGGTGCACTTGCAGTCATTTACAATGCAGGAGTCAAGGAAAATTCCGGCATTTTCTCGCAGTCGCAGGGGTGGATCATTCTCGCGGAGGCATTGTGTGGACATGGGGAGAGGGCATTTAACTATTTTAAGGAAAATGCACCAGCTGCCCAGAATGACAGAGCGGAGATCCGTAAGCTGGAACCATACTGCTATGGACAGTTCACGGAAGGAAAAGCAAGTCCGCACTTTGGACGTTCCCATGTGCACTGGCTGACAGGTACAGCGTCTACGGTCATGGTGGGCTGTGTCGAAGGAATCCTCGGTATGCGTCCTGACTTTGGCGGTCTGAAGATAGCGCCTTCCATACCAAAAGAATGGGACGGATTTGAGATCGACAAGGATTTCAGGGGAAGTCATCTGCATATTACGGTTCACAATCCGAACCATGCAGAATCAGGGTTCAAGAAGCTTACAGTCAACGGCGTCCAGATGGAAGAAAACTATATCCCGGCTGAAATGCTTCGTGAGCAGACGGAAATTGAATTATATTTATCATAAATAAAATAATGACATGAATTTGACATTTTTATAGTATATCTGGTATATCAACGAGAATTGTGCAAGGTATAATATATCTTGTAAAGCAACAAAAAACGATTACAAAAATTTTAAGGAGGATTTTTTTCTATGAAAAAGAAAGTTGTTAGTGTCTTATTATTGGCAGCCATGGCTGCAAGCACATTGGCAGGTTGTGGCGGAAATAGTTCTGGTTCACAGACAAGCAATACGTCGAATAATACGTCAAATGCAGACAGCAATTCGCAGGCGGCTGATACGTCAAATGCAGGCAGTGATTCGCAGTCAGGTGATGCAGCAAATGCAGACGAGGGTCAGGTTATTAACATATACAGCTTCAATGATGAGCTGCGCAACCGTATTACGGCAGTTTACCCGGAGATTGAGAGCACGTCTGCAGATGGTACTGAATCCACTTTGAAAGATGGATCAGTGATACACTGGATCATTAATCCGAACCAGGATGGTGTATACCAGGATAAACTCGACGAAGCACTCAATAATCAGTTAAGCGCATCGGCAGATGATAAGGTTGATATTTTTGCAGCTGAGCTGGATTATATTGTCAAATACACAGATGCAGACATTGATGCTGCAATGACGCTCGAATCTTTGGGAATTAATCCTGATACAGATTTGGCAGACCAGTTTGGTTTTACAAAGACAGTTGCCAGTGATCAGAATGGCGTACAGAGGGCTTCCACATGGCAGGCATGTCCGGGTGTTTTAGTATATCGCCGCGATATTGCAAACGAAGTTTTTGGCACGGATGATCCGGAAGAGATCGGTAAGTTAACCAAGGACTGGGCAACCATGAAGAATACGGCAGAGCAGCTTAAGGCAGGCGGATATTATACATTTTCTTCTTATGCAGATACATTCCGTCTGTACAACAATAGTATGACAGACGCATGGGTTGCACCAGGGGAGACGACTGTCAGGGTTGACCAGAAGCTTATGGACTGGGTAACGGATTCCAAGGAATGGAAGGATGCAGGTTATTTCGATCCGGCTGTCAAGGGGCAGTGGAATTCTGACTGGTTTACAGCGATGGGATCCAGCTCCAAGGTATTTGCGTTCCTTTTCCCGGCATGGGGAATTGATACACAGATGGTACCAAACTGGGACGGTGAGGCAGGTGCATGGGCTGTCACAAATGCTCCAGAGTCATACAATTGGGGCGGAACATTTGTTCTTGCAGCAGAAGGTACAGATAATCCGCAGCATGTAAAGGATATCATTCTTGCACTGACAGCCGATGCAGACAATCTGACAAAGATTTCAAAAGAGTATGCAGACTTTACAAACGCAAAATCCGTTATGGAGGCAGCGGCAAAGGATGACAGCTTTGCATCTGATTTTCTTGGCGGACAGAATCCGTATACATACTTTACACCTGGTGCAGACACGATCAAGATGGCACCATTGTCAGCATATGACCAGGGCTGTGTAGAATTGATTCAGAACACGTTTGGTGATTATTTACAGGAGCAGATTGATTACGACAAGGCAAAAGCAAACTTTGAGACAGCGATCAGAGAGCGTTATCCTGAAATCACAGAGATTCAGTGGCCGGAATAATAAATGTCGACTGTGGTGCATTCATGCACCGCAGTATTAGAAAGAGGGGAATGGCAGCCTATGAAACAAAAACGTAAAAAGATAGATTATTCTAAGTGGGGATACATTTTTATCCTTCCGTTTTTCATAAGTTTCTTTATTTTTTCGTTGATCCCGTTGGTAGATACGATCCGATACAGTTTTTATGAATATTATCGCTCAGGACTTAAAGAGATTGGCCCTAATTTTATCGGAATGGACAATTTTGTCAGCCTGCTGAAATCCGATATGCTTAAATATGCAGGAAATACCCTGATTTTGTGGGTAATTGGTTTTGTTCCGCAGATCGTAATCGCGCTGCTGCTCGCTTCGTGGTTTGTAGATGAGCGGCTGAAGATTCACGGACAGCAGTTCTTCAAGGTAGTCATTTATCTGCCGAACTTAATCATGGCGTCTGCATTTGCAATGTTGTTCTTTACCCTGTTTTCCAACAAGGGACCAATCAATTCCATTTTACTGTCAATGGGATTAACAGAAAATCCGATTGATTTTATGGGTACTGCATTTGGAACAAGGTCTTTAGTCGGTGTGATGAACTTCCTGATGTGGTTTGGTAATACAACAATTATGCTGATGGCGGCAATCATGGGCATCAGCCCGGACATCTTTGAGGCATCAGAAATAGACGGCTGCAACAGCATGCAGAGATTCTTTCTCATAACGCTTCCGCTGATTCGTCCGATACTTGCATACACATTGATCACATCAATTATCGGTGGTCTCCAGATGTTCGATGTTCCTCAGATCCTGACAAATGGACAGGGAAGCCCGGATCGTACATCTACGACTCTGATCATGTTCCTCAACAACCACTTAAAGAGCAAGAATTATGGTATGGCAGGTGCATTGTCTGTTTACCTGTTCATCGTGAGTGGAATCCTGTGCTTTATCGTATACCGGATCACTAATGATGAGGATCCGGATGGTTCCAAGGCAGCAGCTAAGAAGGCAAAAAAAGCAGCTAGAAAGATGGAAAGGAGATAAGATAATGAAATCAAAAGGATATAATGCTTTTCGTACTGTTTTTGCACATGTGTTACTTGTCATTCTGTCACTTATGTGTCTGTTTTTCTTCTATATCCTGTTTGTTAATTCAACACGTTCCCATGCAGATCTGCAGAAAGGATTTTCTGCACTGCCTGGAGGTAGTTTTTTTACAAACCTGAAAAACGTTTTAAATGACGGTTCCTTTCCGATGGTGCGGGGCATCATAAACAGTTTGATCGTTTCCAGCAGCTGTGCAGCGATTTGTACCTATTTCTCCGCATTGACCGCATATGGGCTTTATGCTTATGATTTTAAGTTAAAGAAGATTGCATTTACATTTATCATGGCAATCCTTGTAATGCCTACTCAGGTTACGGCAATGGGCTTTCTGCGTCTGGTTACGAAGATGGGAATGTATGACTCCCTGCTTCCGCTGATTATTCCGTCGATCGCGTCACCGTCCGTATTCTATTTCATGTACAGTTATCTGCAGTCATCCCTTCCGCTTTCATTGGTTGAGGCGGCAAGGATTGATGGTTCACGGGAATTTAGGACGTTTAACCAGATCGTTCTTCCGATAATGAAGCCGGCAATTGCAGTACAGGCGATCTTTACATTTGTTGGTTCATGGAACAATTATTTCGTTCCTGCATTGATTATCCAGACAAAGGATAAGATGACAGTGCCAATCCTGATCGCACTCCTTCGAGGAGCTGATTATCTGAACCGTGATATGGGAAAGATATATATGATGATCATGGTGGCAATCGTTCCAATCATTCTTGTATATTTGATTCTTTCAAAATATATTATCGCAGGTGTTACGCTTGGCGGTGTTAAAGGATAAAAATCCGGAGTGCTCAAAAAAGCAGGATACTGCCCCGTTATAACGGGGCAGTATCCTGCTTTTTTGAGCTCGAAACATCCCATACAGTGGAGGAATAAAGGTCGCGGTATTTCTTGGGAGTTATGCCGGTAAAATCCTTAAATAATTGTATAAAATGGCTCTGCGAGGAGAAGGACAGGTAATTTGCGATCTCCACCAGACCGTAATCACAGAATTTTAAGAGATGCTGTGCCTTCTCAATCTTTTTCTCGCGGACATAGTCGCTTACCGAAACACCAGTTTCTTTTTTGAAAAGACGTGACAGGTAACTGGCGGATAATTCGGTATATTCTGCGAGATCTTCAATCGTGATCCGCTCTTTGATATGGGCGTAAATATAATCAACACAGAGCGTGATGGGTCTGGACATTCCCGAACTTCTTGTCATAATCCGCATTTTTCCAGTAAAATCCAAAACCATGTGATCATGGAGGTCGATGACTGCCTGGCATGTGTGAAGATTATCAAGTTTTAGGATATAAAAATCGCTCAGACGAAATGCCTGTTCCAGTTCCATGCCTGCTCCAATGCAGAGTCTTGTCACAAAGGCCGTTGTGATCACAAAATGGTATTTCAGATTGGTCACTGCGTCGCGGGAAAGCGTGCCGACACCTTCTGTTTCAGCAAATTTCTGTTGTCTGCAATTCTCGCGGACAAAATCAATATCCCCGGAGCTGACTGCGTTGAAAAAAAGCTGTTCGTCGTTCAGCGGACGGTGGTATGTGTCTCTTTCGCTGTCTGCAAGTTCCTGTACATACCATTCCTGTAATATTCCCATGTCTGATAATCCTCCATTCATTTTCGAAATAAAAATATTATAGCATGATTTTGACATTGTAGCAAGAAATCTGATATACTTTCCATTAAAAAGCAGGTATAATTATGATACAGGGCATTTTGTCAATCATAATTTTTGCAAAGGCGGTGAGAAGTGAAACGATGTTGAATGGTTATGAGATTATAGCGTTGTGCCTGTCAAGAATACAGGATGCAACAAGTATTTCCTTTGTAGCAAAGCTCAATGCGGCTCTTAGGAACTGTCAAGAAATAACTTTTAAATAGTGCAGCGGCGAAGAAATGCTTGCAGTTCATAAAGAGTAAATAAAAATAAAGTAAAAAGGAGAACATTATGAACAGAGAGATGA
>JAIEEY010000117.1 GCA_029067205.1 Lachnospiraceae bacterium | reverse complement strand
CCTGAAGCTATGGGGTTGACCTAAAGGTTTCGCCTTAAGGCGAGGGTTTTAACCCCATTATACAGACAATAAAAACATTCTTTGCCAATCCGGCTACACCGTTTCCCTTTTCTCCCGCGACACATTCTCCAATGTCTCCCGTGCATTCCGAAAACAATCCATCAATTTGGGTGAAAATGTACCGCACTCGCCGTTCGTGATCATATGGAACGCCTGCTCCTTGGTAAACGCTTTTTTATAGCAGCGCTCGCTGATCAGCGCATCATACACATCCGCAACCGACACGATCTGTGCTTCGATCGGAATCTCATCCCCGACAAGCTTATCGGGATATCCCCTGCCGTCAAAGCGCTCATGATGATGTCTGCAAATCTTATACGCATATTTTTTATAGCGTTCATCCCACACGCCCTCGATATGGTCAAGCACCTCACAGCCGCGGACGGTATGCGACTTCATGCACTCAAACTCCTCATTCGTAAGCTTTCCTGGCTTCAGCAGAATATTATCCGGTATCACGATCTTTCCGATATCGTGCACTGCACTCGCCGACTCAATAATGCGCACTTCCTCTTCTGTCAGTCCATACTCAGGATAACGCTTCATGAGCTCTTCCGCAAGAATCTTCGTATAGGTTTTCACACGCTTTACGTGCTCACCGCTCTCGAGGTTCCTGCTCTCCACAACCTCCGCCAGGATATCCGTTATCTGCTCATTGCGCTGCTTTAATTCCTCTGCCTGCCTGCATATCATCTCATACTGACGCTTTAATGTCATTGTCTGAGATGCAACGCGCTCCTCCAGGCAGTTTCTGTACGCAAAGAGATCAACCATATTCCGCACGCGCCGCAGAACCAGCTCATTGTCAAACGGTTTCCTGATAAAATCCGTAACACCATAATCAAAGCATTTCCGCTCGATATCCACTGCCTGCTCTCCGCTGATCACCAGCACCGGGATATGCTTGAGATATCCTTTCTGCCCCATGACCGTCATCACTTCAAACCCATCCATGACCGGCATGACCAAATCAAGCAGCACAACACAGACCTCACTCTCATGCTTCACCAGCAGATCCATTCCCTTTTGCCCATCATCTGCCGAAATGACAGCATACTCTCCCTCAAGTATCTCCGTAAGCATCTCACGGTTAAATTCCGCATCATCAATAATCAATACCTTATTTCTCATTTTCGTACCTCTTATCGTTCTCTGAACCTTTCAAGAATCATGTCATTTCTTAAAATTCCTTATTTCATCAGATAGCAGCTATTCATTTTCATAATAGTCAACATATGTTTTGTTTCGACACTATCTTAACATATCTGATCAGAACTATGCAACACCAAAACAGCAAACACTTTCTATATGCAACAGTTCAGGTTACTGTTCACTCCCATCAAAGTAGTGGGAATCGAGCGCCAAAATGCTAAAAGCTTTCGCTTTTTCCCTTTAGCATTTTGTGTTCATAAATGTTGCTGTTCACACCGAAAAAACGTATAAATATGCAAAACACAGTAGGTGGCTTGCAAAACCATAATTTGCAGCAAAGTGCAAATACCTGTCTGAACTGTTACTTCTATATTTCATTTCAACCGATTTTCATCATATTTAGGATTGATTTTCATAAAATAAAGTGCGATACTTAAAATATCGTGTTGAAAAGAATAAAATTAAAAAACGTAATAGTTGTAAATACAAGGAGGAACCTTAGTAATGGAAAATCTGAAAATTCCAAACAATTACCATTCGGCACTCAATCTGCATGACACGCAGATTGCCATCAAGACGGTAAAAGACTTTTTTCAAAACCAGATCGCACAGCGTCTTAACCTGGCGCGCGTATCTGCACCGCTTTTTGTAGATCCCCTGTCAGGACTGAACGATAATCTCAACGGCGTGGAACGCCCCGTAAGCTTTGATATCAAGGAACAGGACGGACGCATCGCAGAGGTTGTCCAGTCGCTCGCCAAGTGGAAGCGCTATGCCTTGAAAAAATACGGCTTCACAGTCGGCGAGGGCATCTACACCGACATGAACGCGATCCGCCGCGACGAAGATACCGACAACATCCACTCCATCTTCGTCGACCAGTGGGACTGGGAAAAGATCATCACCCGCGAAGACAGAAACCTTGAGACACTCAAAGCAACCGTCCGGAAAGTATACAAATGCCTGCAGAATACAGAGAAATACATGGCAATCCAGTACGACTATATCGAAGAAATCCTGCCCGATGACATCTATTTTATCACCACGGAGGAGTTGGCGGAAATCTTCCCCGACAACACGCCGAAGGAAAGAGAATACTACATAGCAAAGGCAAAAGGCACCGTATGTGTCATGAAGATCGGTGACAAAATGGAGAATGGAAAGCCCCATGACGGTCGTGCCCCGGACTATGATGACTGGACGTTGAACGCCGACATCATTGTCTACTATCCGGTTCTCGACATCGCCCTCGAGCTGTCAAGCATGGGAATCCGTGTCGACAGGGACGCACTGATCTCGCAGCTTGAGAAGGCAGGCTGCCCTGAGCGCGCCGAACTTCCCTATCAGAAAGCAGTCCTTAACGATGAGCTCCCATTTACCATCGGAGGTGGTATCGGACAGTCACGCATCTGTATGTTTTTCTTAAGGAAGGCCCATATCGGCGAGGTTCAGTCCTCTCTGTGGTCTGATGATATTGCAAATGCATGCGCTGAAAACGGAATCAACCTTTTATAATGTTTGCTAAACAGGAGAACGGACAGGTTTGTTGAAATCAACACCTGTCCGTCCTCCTGTTTGCATCTCTCCTTTGCAGATCCCTGAGCACAGAACACTCTATCGCCCCAACTGATATGTAATTGTGCTCCACAGCAAAGAAATCTGTATGCTCCCCTATTTTCTCATACTCCACATCCACCAGCTCATATTCCCATACATTTTCTGACACGCATGACACTTCATAGACATCTTTATAACGCGGATATGCTGCCGGAAGAGTCTCTCTGATTCCCATGTAATCCTCTGGTCCGCATGCGGGAAAATTGATGTTCCATATCTCATGTGGTGACAGCTTCCTGTCAATGGCATCTCGCAATAGTTTCTCGAGATACTCGTCTACGAGCGCATAATTCTCCCTCCATGTAGAGACCGCTATGCCTTTTATTCCCTGATACACTGCCTCCCTTGCCGCTGCCACCGTTCCTGAATATATGGAATCATATCCCATGTTTTGACCATTGTTGATACCCGAGATCACCACATCAGGCTTTTCTTCCAGGATTGCCTGCACCGCCACCTTCACACAGTCAGCCGGCATGCCGCTGCAGCTGTACGCCGCCTTTACCGCTGCGGGAAATGACACGCGTCTGACCTGAAGTGCCTTTCCGACAGTGATACTGTGTGACACGGCGCTCCTTTGTCCCGACGGCGCCACAATATAGACCTCATTTGATATCTTTGCCGCGATCTGGGCAAGCTTCTTGATCCCTGCCGCGTCTATCCCATCATCATTTGTTATCAGTATTCTCACTTTTCATCCCCCGTCTATTGGCTATATATGAAAACGCCTTTTCAGCTCCACTCGCGCCCTCCTGCCTCCTATGATCACTGTGCCCAGCAGCAGTATCACAGATACGTTCAGCGCGATCACAGAAAGCATCGAATCCGTAATGATCTGCATAAGGCTCAAAATGATCGTCACAGCACTGCAGAGTACCATAAAGATCTGCACCATCAGATAACTCTGCCAGTTTTTGTGGTTGATCAGCATACTCACCACGATACCCACATCAATCAGCAGAATCCCGGACGGAAACACATAGTTGACCGACCATCCGTTATAGCCCACCGAAAAGTCAATCGCCACCAGCATGATCACCGCAATGATCGTAAGCACTACCGACTTCGCGATATACCCGCTCGTCCCCAGTATCGCATACCGGATCACTATATACCCAAACAAGAGTATCAGTCCGCTAATAATATACACCAGCGACTGCACCTCTGACATCATACACACATTCACAAGAACAATCTCAATCACTACCGCAAGAAACAGGTAAAGCCTGGAAATGAACACCAGTTTTCGCGACCTGACCCTGATATCTGGGTACATATTTTCCACCTCGATTGTCGGCTCCACAACTGTGCCGCACAACGGACAGCGCTCTGTCTCGTCAAGCACTTCTATCTTACATTGTCTACATCTACTCATAATTCACCCCGTTACTCTCAATCTCCACACTGACACCGTCCTCAGCAATCTTTCGGAAAAATGCGCGCTGTACCGATGGATCCGCAAGGTCATAGCTAAAGCTGAACACCAGCGTACTCCCATAGGAGCAGATATTGCCCTTGATATGTTGTCCCTTCGACATGGCAAGACACGAGTGAAACATCTCCACATATGGCTTATACACATCGTCAACTGTTATATTTCCTATATTGGTGATCGTGGAAGTATTTGCGAGCGCCGACTGGGTGTACACGATACGCATGGCAATATTTTTGATCACTAACGGCGCAGCCCTTGCCACCAGTATTTTTTCATTTGAGACATTATAGGAAAACAGCCGCTCCAGATTTTCCTTGTTAATCTGCTGTTTCAGACTCTCCTTCACTGCTGCAAGTACTTCCTCAAAGGCGTACTCCTCCTCGGTGGGGTGAAATTCCGCCGATACCATGACAAAAAAATTCTTCGTTGTGATCGAATTAAAATAGGGACGCAAATTGACAGGAACCGCAACACGGACAGGCTTATCGGACGGCATGCCGTGCATACACTCCTTATAAACGCTCCAGACAAATACGCCCACCAGGTATTCATTGATACTCACACCATATTGGCGGCATACCGCCTTGAGTTCCGGCACCTGCATATAGCCGTGCATGATTCCAAATTCACCGGGGCTCAGCCGTTCCCCCTTCACGAGATAAGCCTTCTTGGTCTGATATCCCTTCTCTGAGCTTTTCCTATAATTTTTTAAGAAGCTGTCCTCCCTGTTCAGGGAAGTGCTGCTGGCAAGCGAATCGCCCTTTGTTCCCTTCAACTCAGGATGAACCAGCCGCAAGTACTGATAAGTCAGTTCCTTTAAGAAATTGATACCGCCCATGCCGTCTGTCAGCACATGGAACACTTCCAGATTGATGCGGTATTTGTAATACGTGACGCGGAACAGATAGCTGTTATTCCGGTTTGGATAGATATATCTGCATGGAAAAGTCGTCTCCTCCCGCACCTTTGGCGCTGGCTTTCCGTTCTCCTCAAAATAGTACCAGAACACCCCCTGCCGGAGTCTGAGGTTAAATCCGTCGAACTTCGGCAGCACGATGTCCAACGCCTGCTGCAGCAGCTCCGGGTCGATCAGCTCTGTCAAAGTCACACTGATACGGTACACATTGCTCATGCTCTCACCGGCAATTACCGGAAAAAGATGGGCAGTGTTATCCAGCTTGTCCCACCTAATCTCCTTTGTCAAACTCGCCACCCTGACCAGCTTTGACTTTCTCTGTTCTGTTTCTTCCTTCTCCTTATTTCCGTTCTGCACAGATTCCGTTGATTTTTTCCTCATAGACAGCCCCATTTCCCATTGACGTTATATTATCTCTAGTATACTATGAGTGCTAATATTTTGCAATTGATTCCTCAAGTTCCTGTATTTATCGGGTTTTGAGGGTTACTGTTCACGGGTCAGCTTGACTAAAAGAAACCAGTGGTTTAGACTTAATACAGTCAAAGCCACTGGTTTTCTTTATCTAAATATCTGGGATACTCTGTCAAAAAGGCTGGTATTTTCTTCACGGCGCATCATAACAAGCACGCTCATGCATTGACAGAGGCCTTCAAACTCCGCAGTCTTTTCAGGGCTGCATTCTTTTTTCAGGGTCCAGTCCGTTCCGGTAATGGATCATTTCCTGTACCAGTGACCGCATTTCCTTATTCCATGTCCTGCCCGGCTCATTCTGGATGCAGTCTTTCAGATAGCGCAGGATATGCGCAGGGCATTCCTGGTGCTCCGAGCCATAATGGTTTTGTGGATAAGTGTCCATATAAATACAAAAAAAGTATTGGATACTTTCCTTTTTAAGCTTGGAATTATTGGGGAAAAGTATAAAATAAATTTCGTCACTTTTCACAATGGTTTATTGGGGAGGGAACAGTAACAGGTTTTAAACAATTTATCTTTTCTCTATTGTTTTCAAGGGTATTTTACGATATAATATAATTGAAATCTAATTCCTGACGATTACGGTTACCATGTAACGATATGGGGAGATGGATATGCCATATAATTGGAACGGGGATTATATTCTGTCAAAAACGGATAAATCCACAGATATTTGGGGACAGCTTATCTCCCCCCTTTCCGATATAAAGACTATATACTTGCCAATGACAGGGAGGAATACTGCGCTTTTCCAGTATGCAAGCCGGGATATGAGCCAGCCTTTCCCTCCGATGATTCCGTGTCCGGCAAGAGACTCCTTGTTAGCCTGTGTAATCTTGCCAGACAGATGGACGATTGGGATAACAAAATCCCATATGACCAACTGATCATTAAGTGGTGCAAAGAAACTATATACCCTTACAGTATTGATTTTGTGTATCAGAAACTTACTGAAGAAGGGTTTGATATTACGGGTATGATGCAGAGCTGGCAGCCCGCGATGGCATATTTTCAATCAATGACTTTATGAAAGATCTGCAAAAGCTATATACTACCACTCTTTTTTATGAAGCATTGGAAGGTGTATGTGCAGCGGACGAGGACACCGCCTACATGAAGGTCTCCCTTTCTTTAAGAGCTTCAAATGTGTTCACTGCAAACCGGGTATTGATGTGAGTCCGCCGGATGGACAATTTGCAACAGGGTCTTATGACAATTATGGGGAACTGCTCGACAAACTGATTGAACATATCCCTGATTTCAATATGCGTCGAAAATAAATCCGAAAACTAACCGCATCAAGTTCTCATCCGATGTAAACTCTGTATTTGATATAGCATGGTTCACGCTGGCGGGAATGATTTCAGAAGACCCTGCTCCGAAAAATAAGGGACAGTCGTCCGATGAACGCTCAGAAGGTATTATGATATGCTGTCGGCACTGTGGTGACTTCCTGATAAGAAGAAATGGCAGACAGGAATATTGTGATAAACCTGACTGCCAGAAGGCCCGGAATGCTAAAAACCAGCGTGAATTCAGGCGTAGAAAATGCCCAAAACACAAGAAAAACACGGTAAAAACATAACATTTTGGCGAAACACCTATAAACTGCACACTACTGCATTTCATCATATTGTGCCATATTTTACAAAATTATGTGTAGCATCACTGTTGCTGCCAATGTAAGCCTCCCCCTATTGCAATTCGCGGAAATTTGCGTGAGAGGAGGCGTCGGTCTTTAGGCAAAAAGGCTGTAAAGATATTACTTCCCCGGGGATATAGAAAGGATTTTTGATTTGAGATACTTAGGAAATAAAGACTCTCTTATAACAACAATAAAGCAAATCATCTTAAGCAAGGCAGATATCCTCCCTGACACCGTATTTTTTGATGCATTTTGCGGCACAGGTTCAGTTGCCAATGCCTTTAAAGATACATGCGGAACCGTAATTAATGACAACCTTAATTGTGCAACCACATATACTTACGGACGTATGGTTGCAGCCACATGTACTTTTGACTTATTAGGTTTTAATCCAATTAACTACTTCAACTCAAATGATGAAGTAATTGAAGGTTTCTTTTATAAAACATATTCTCCCGGTGGCTCATCAAGAATGTATTTATCCGAACATAACGCAGGGCGTGTTGATTATTTCAGGCAAACTATTGAGAACTGGAACAATATGAAAAAGCTTACAAAACAAGAATATTGTTATTTATTAGCCTGTTTAATAGAATCGGTTTCACTTGTGTCTAACACTGCCGGAGTTTATGGCGCATTCTTAAAAAAATGGGATGAGAGAGCATTAAAAAATATTCAATTTATGGATGTATCAGATGAAGTACACGCAAATCATCAAATACAAGTTTATACCGACAAACTTGAAAATATTATCAAAGAGGTCGCTTGTGATATTTTATATCTTGATCCGCCATATACTCAAAACCAATATGGAACTCAGTACCATCTATTAGAAACTCTAATCCTTAATGATGAACCCGAAAAAATCAGCAATGTAACAGGATCGCGCAGCACTCGTAAAATGCGTTCTGATTGGTCAAAAATATATAAAGTCCATATTCTCTTGGATAAAATATTGGCTGAAACAACCGCAAAACATATATTTATGAGCTACAATAATGCTGGTGATATGAGCAAAGAGTATATAGAATCCATTATGAAAAGATATGGCATTGAGGAGACTTTTGAATGTATAAAAATTCCTTATAAAAAGTATGAAAATTGGAAGTCCCAAAACACCAATACTCATTTTGAATACCTATTTTATATAGAAAAGAAATCACTAGAGGAAGTCATCTATGAATCTCCTCTGAATTATATTGGCAGCAAGGCAAAGGTTATTCCATATATAAGAGAAAATTTACAATCCACCTCAAAATTTATTGATGTGTTTGGTGGTGGCTTTAATGTTGGAATCAACTCCAATGCAGATAAGATATATTACAACGATATAAATTTCATTGTCAAAGAACTAATAGCATCATTTAAACATTATGACACCTATGAATATATTACATATGTGATAAAGTTTATAGAAAAACAGCAGTTAGAAAAAGGGAATAAGGAAAACTATTTAGCTGCCCGAAACTATTACAACTCCTTGCCGGAAAGCAAAAAAGATATAAGAATGCTATTTGCTATTATTCTTTATAGCTACCAACAGCAAATTCGTTTCAACAGTAATTATGGTTTTAATAATACCGCAGGAGTACGTTGGTTTAATGATTGCATTCTTGCAAAACTCATTAGTTTTAGCCGTATCATCAAAGAAAAAGATGTAACATTCATCAGCACAGATTATATAAAACTCCGTGAACAAGTAAAACTCGATGAAAACATGTTTCTTTATTTAGATCCTCCATATAAATTAACTACAGGAAGTTATAACGACGGAAAACGTGGATTCAAAGGATGGGACGACCAGCTCGAACAGGAATTATTTGATTTCATTGACGAAATGACAAAATCAAATATTCCTTGTATGCTTTCTTATGTTCTCGAACATAAAGGCATAACTAATACTGCTTTGGAAGATTGGATAAATAGAAATGACTATACCTATATTCCACTTGGAGATATAATAGGAATATCAGGACAACCCAGAAAGGAGATATTGATATTAAACTATGATTTACAGAGAGATACCCAAATTCATAATCAAAAGGAATATGCAAAAATCTGCTAAAACAGGAGTATACTTTGATTATTTGGTAACAGACCCTATCATGAGACAAATCTGTATCGAGGTAACTGGAAAATCTGATTACGAAGTAGAATTTGTTGAAAATGATTATTCAGATGAATTTTTAGATGCACAATATAATCAAGGTCGCTTAGGAATATTACAATATCACAACACAGCCGCTTACATCAGTTTTTCTGATGAAAAATGTGACGGAAGGGACTCGGGTATTCAAAGCGTTCCAACGGCTTTCAACAGATTCTATTCCAATACCCATGCTGACAAAAAATTATATTTTTATTTTCTTCCATGCAGCGGAAATAATGCAACATCATACTACCTTTTTATGTATCGATTAATGAAAACCGTAGGCTTTGATTTTATAAATACTCCTTCTTCTCTTGCCGGGCAAATCAATGCCTTTACATCAATTGATGATATTATTCGGGCACGAAAAGAGAACGGTGATAAAAATTCTGGCAATAACGCAGCATATATTCTAAAAAATGCACCTCATGAGTATGAAATATTTGGGAAAACTTATGGTGCTAATAAATATGCTACCAGCTTAATTTGTTATGCAATCTGTAAATTGGCACATTCAGAAGATCACATAACCCTTTATGAATACAACGAAAAAGACTTAAAGGAATTACCCGCAGCTAGTTTAAAAGTCATTCGTTCTATGGGGAATATTAATATTGTAAACATAGATGATGAAATTGAGCGACGAGAGTTAGAAGAAAATGACAGTTTACGCTCCCCTCGTTTTAATGCACATCTTTTAGACCGACTTGGCGAAAAACACTGTGCCCTTTGCAATTGTAGTATATCTGAAATAATTCAAGGCGCTCACATCTGGCCTGTTTCTAACATCAAGCGAATGACAACGCTCTCTTCTGATGAAAAATTGGCCTTTGCAACCGACGGAGAAAATGGTCTATGGATGTGTCAAAATCATCACAAAATGTTTGATTCAAATATATTATTCTTATCTGACACTGGTGAGATATCATATAAAAAAGATTTATCAGAAGATGATGAAAACTATATTAACTCTGTTACCACCGTCTCCACTTTGCCAGCGAACTTAATTACACCACGTTATAAGGATTATATTGGTAAGCGTTATGCCACAACTTAACTATCAACACATTATGGAGGAAAGATTATGAGTAAGCCACATTTTATTATCAAAAATAATATGAATAAATCATCTACCACCGGAAAATAAATGCGGAATATACTTACAGATGATATTCTAAGAGACGTTTGCTACAAAATAACAGGGCAAACGGTATTTACTGTAAACTTTGTTGATAATGAATACGAAGATGATTGTTTGTCTAAATCATATAACAAAGGACGGCTTGCGACACTAGTTTACGACAATAAAAACGTCTTTATTAGTTTTTCCGGAGAAGTACCAGAAGGCAGAAATTCTGCTGTCCAAAGTGTAGGAACCGCATTTAATATATATTATCAAAGCTCAGCTCCCAATAAGGAATTATAGTGAACGACATTATTTCTTGTACTTAACCATTTAGATGTCAAAAATATTCATTCATGAGCCTTGAAACCTTGATTTTTCAAGCTTTGCCAATTTGCCGGACAGCGACTGACATTTCTATTTATGAATAATCCAGCACTTTTTCACTTGAAATTTGTCTGACTTCCTGATGAAACGAAGGAAATATCAGCTCTTGTATCAGGATTCAGCATATTCTTTTCGTACTCATACAATTATTGCCTACCAGCCATATTTTAATTTGTCCACTCATGCAAAAAACTCCATCAATATCCAACAAAAAAATATTCCTGTACGGATTTTCTGTGTGTCTTTGCGTCAATTTGGTTTCCAAATGTTCTGATTTGCAATGTTTTGGCGCGCTTGAATACACAAAAAGGTACATAAATAGAGGATACCTTTAAGGCAATTCTTCCGATATTGACAACATTATGACATGTTCCAGCAGGTATAAAAACGGAGTCCAAACAGCAGTACGGAAATTTTGATTTTGTATTGCCATCTGTTCAATATTTATAACATATGGCTTTGGTCCGTGATCTGTTTGACCCACACAATGACTGCAACTCATAAAAAGACTCCTTTTATTCTCTTTATACTATGATATGTGTTGCAGAAGATTATGTGTAAATCCTCTGTAATTCTGTACCATATAATCACGAAAGATATTCAAATTCAAAAGAAGCCCTGTCTGTTTCAAAGGCAAAAAGAGTACAGCCCTTTTTGCAAAATCGATAGAACGCCCGGCAGGATGCGCTTTCGTGAATTGACCTTACCATATCTCCCTTTGCTGGAGCCTTAAGAAGACATTCAGATGCTTCCAGCTGCCGAATGTCCAATTCCAGATCACCTTGTATAATCCGTGCCATGTTATTTTGAATCCGAACAACTCTGGCTCCCAGATAAGTTGCCATTCTGTACTCTTTCCCCTGCCATAATATAGCGCCTATAACACCAGTAAAATGAACACCTGCCATGGGGATATCCGCCACTGATAGCATTAAAGCCCCTCCGGAAAAAAAGCATTGTGTCCAGATATACTCTTTAGGAAATGATCGACCTCGGTCTCCTTCCCAGTATCCCCAGGCATTGTGAAAAGAATATTTTTGTCCATTGATATACACATTCCCCCGAACCGAATGCCGCATACTCCACACGCTATGGCGGCATTCCATAAATGGTACTAATGCAAACGGTCCCATAATATCATATCTTAAGGGGCAAAGTGTCGCAAAATCCAATTTTCCCTTAATGGTCAGCTGCGACGTGTGTATTGCCAAACGAATACCTTCTTTACCGAATTGGTTCTCTCCGATGAAAATATGCATTTTCGTCCGGCGAAATATATCTGTAGCGAACGTTACTGTCCAAGCGTCATGATCAGTAATAATCTGAATAGAACAGGTGCATTTCCTCCCTGTGTCATGAACAGCAGGTATTACCGCTAAAGTCTGTGTGTCAGACTGACATTTCAAATACCAACCATAAAAGGAACCATACATATTCTTGCCTCCATGAAAAAATAATACTTATTTTTCCGCGAATGAGTCTGATTTATTCATCTGGCAGAATTTCGCGTTCTTGATATTATGACATATTTCTTCTGATGCCGAAAATAATTTAAAACTCAACCACTACCGGCTAAAGCCGGTAGGTTCAATGTGCTGCTAAAGCAGCCTAAAGTGTGCTCCCTAAAGGT
>JAIEEY010000116.1 GCA_029067205.1 Lachnospiraceae bacterium | reverse complement strand
GCGGTACTGTATGTCATATCGGTCATTGGTTATCTGGAACTGACAAAGGCTTGCGGTGTCAGGAAAGAGGAGGAAAAGAAACTAAATGCGTTGGAGATTGTGGGAATTCTGGCGGTTACGGGATATTATACTGCAATTTATATCAAGCACCCAGACGCAGGAACGCTTCATTTTCTTCCAATGATAGGATTCACTGTACTGGATACCGGGTTTATGATCTCTTTGTTTCTTTCCCTGATCTTGATGATGTCTGTCTATGTGTTTTCCTTTCCGAAATTTAGTGCGCATCAGGTCATGGCGGCATATTTTTCACTGGTTTACGCGCCAGTGATGTTGTCTTTTGTATTTTTGACAAGACAGTTTGAACATGGTATCTATCTGGTGTGGATGATCTTTATCAGTTCCTGGATATCTGATACGTGTGCGTACCTGGTGGGCGTGATGATTGGAAGGCACAAGCTTGCTCCGGTGCTCAGCCCAAAGAAGTCCATAGAAGGTTCGATTGGCGGGATTGCAGGTGCTGCGCTGGTTGGTGCGCTGTTTGGGTATTATCTGGATTCTGTTCTGGGGGCGGATCAGTTTGCCTTTCTTTTGTTCATGGTCGGCGGTGTGGGTTCCGTGATTTCGCAGATTGGTGATCTGGCAGCGTCTGCGATTAAGCGCAACTATGATATTAAGGACTATGGGAAGCTGATTCCGGGACATGGCGGTATTATGGATCGATTTGACAGTGTGATTTTTACGGCTCCGATTACGTATTTTCTGATTATATTTTTTATGAGATAAGACAAGTGGTGCAATAATATAATGGTAGTGGGAAAGGAAGAATAATTGTGAAAAAAATAGCAATACTTGGCTCTACTGGTTCGATTGGCACACAGACGCTGGAGATCGTGCGGGACAATCCCGATCTGCAGGTGGTCGGCCTTGCAGCGGGGGCAAATATCGATCTGTTGGAAAAACAGGTGCGGGAGTTCCGACCAGGGCTGGTGTCCCTTCAGAGTGAGGCGGACTGTAAGGAACTAAAGGCGAGACTGGCTGACATAGAAGTACAGGTGATACCAGGTATGGAGGGATTGCTTGCGATCGCCGAGATGGAGGAGTCGGAAATACTGGTGACAGCGATCGTGGGCATGATCGGCATCAGACCGACGATTGCAGCGATCAACAGGCATAAGGATATTGCCCTTGCAAACAAGGAGACACTTGTGACAGCAGGGCACATTATTATGCCGCTTGCTGAAAAAATGGGGGTGTCGATTCTTCCGGTTGACAGCGAACATAGTGCAATCTTCCAGTCCTTGCAGGGGGAGAACCGGGACAGGGTGAGCAGGTTATTGATCACGGCATCGGGAGGTCCGTTCCGCAGGAGAACCAGAGAGGATTTGGAACATGTACAACGCGAGGATGCGTTGAGGCACCCGAACTGGTCAATGGGACACAAGATTACGATTGATTCTGCCACTCTGGTAAACAAAGGCCTGGAGGTTATGGAGGCAAAGTGGCTTTTTGATGTGGATCTGGACCGCATTCAGGTGGTGGTACACCCGCAGAGCATCATTCACTCGATGGTGGAGTATGTGGATGGCGGAATTATCGCACAGCTTGGAACGCCTGATATGAAGCTGCCGATACAGTATGCCCTGTTTTATCCGGACAGGCGACCGATGGCAGGGAAGAGAGTCGATTTCTACGAGCTTGGGAATATTACGTTTGAGAAGCCGGACATGGAGACGTTTACAGGTTTGAAGCTTGCGATGAGGGCTGCCACAGAGGGCGGAAGCATGCCAACTGTGTTTAATGCGGCGAATGAGAAAGCTGTAAGCCTGTTTCTGAACAGGAAGATCCGCTTTCTGCAGATCCCGGAAATGATCGAGATGTGTATGGATTCCCATAAAAAAATAGAAAATCCAAATGTGGAAGAGATCCTAAAGACAGAGCAGGAAACATATGACCTGATCCAGTCAGAGTTTTAACAGTATTTTATAAATGGTGCGTCAGAATCAGGAGCACATTGAAATCAAAGGGAGGAAAAAGTAAGGAATGGTTGTCACAATTATAGTGTTTGTGCTGATATTTGGGGTGGTTGTGATCTCGCATGAACTTGGGCATTTTCTGATTGCGAAGATGAACGGTATCAAAGTATTGCAGTTTTCGATCGGTATGGGGCCGGATATCATCAAGTTTACAAAGGGAGAGACGAAGTATGTGCTAAAGCTGCTGCCAATTGGCGGAGCCTGTATGTTTGAGGGTGAGGATGGTATTTACTCTACAGATGCAAATGACGATGGTCAGAAACCTGAGGGTGCTTTCAATGATGCGAACGTATGGTCGAGAATTGCCACTGTTTTTGCAGGACCATTTTTTAATATTATTCTGGCATTTCTGTTGTCGCTGATCGTGGTCGGCTTTTCCGGAGAGGTGATTCCGACAATCAATACATTGACAGAGGGGTATCCGGCAGAAGCGGCGGGACTTAGGGAAGGTGACATCATCACGAAAATCGATGGAGACCGGATCTATCTGCAGGGTGAGGTCACGCTCGCATCTGCGCTGAGCGGCGGGGAGCCGATGGAGATCGAGTATAAGCGTGACGGGCAGAAATATACGACTGTGATCACACCAAAGTTCAGTGAGCAGGACAATCGATATTATCTTGGTTTTACGATTGGGGAGACCATACAATGCAAGGGACTGAACCTGATCAAGTACAGTGCGTATGAAGTGCGCTATTGGCTTAAGGCGACGGTCAAGAGTCTCGTGATGCTGGTACAGGGAAAACTTTCCGCAAATGACCTCTCAGGTCCGGTTGGAATCGCTACGATGATTGATGAGACAATCGAGGTGACAAAACCCTATGGATTGCCAACAGTTGTGCTCAATATGATCAATTTTGCAGTGCTGCTCAGCGTGAATCTCGGCGTGATGAACCTGCTGCCATTGCCGGCTCTTGACGGCGGACGACTGTTGTTTATGTTGATCGAAGTAGTGCGTGGCAAGCCAGTACCGCCTGACAAGGAAGGAATGGTGCATTTTATTGGGTTTGTCGCACTGATGATACTGATGGTGTTTGTGCTGTATAATGACATTGCAAGGATTTTGGTTCATTAGTTGTGTGGTATAGATGGAGGAAAGGTATGTACAGGGATAATACAAAAGTGATTCACATTGGAGACAAGGTGATCGGTGGGGGGAATCCGATCCTGATTCAGTCTATGACAAATACAAAGACAAATGATGTGGCGGCTACGGTGGCGCAAATCCGGCGCCTTGCCGAAGCTGGCTGTGACATTATCCGGTGTACGGTGCCGGATATGGAGGCAGCGCAGGCCATTGCGCAGATCAGGAAGGAAATATCGATTCCACTGGTGGCGGATATCCATTTTGACTATAAGATGGCGATTGCTGCCATGGAAAACGGTGCGGATAAGATACGCATCAATCCCGGAAACATCGGAAGCAGGGAAAAGGTTGCTGAGGTAGTAAAAGTCGCTAAAGAACGAAACATACCGATCCGGGTTGGTGTGAACAGCGGTTCGCTGGAAAAGGAATTGGTAGAGAAATACAGCGGTGTCACTGCGGAGGGAATTGTGGAGAGTGCGCTTGACAAGGTACATATCATTGAGGATCTGGATTATGACAACATGGTTATCAGCATCAAGTCCTCAGATGTGATGATGTGTGTCAGGGCGCATGAACTGCTCGCTGACAGGACACAGTACCCGCTGCATGTAGGCATCACGGAGGCTGGCACTGTGACGAGCGGCAATATCAAGTCGGCGGTTGGTCTTGGAATTATCTTAAATAAAGGAATCGGTGATACAATCAGGGTATCTCTCACAGGCGACCCGGTCGAAGAAGTCAAGTCTGCAAAGCTGATTCTGCGGACACTTGGACTGCGAAAAGGCGGTATCGAAGTGGTTTCCTGTCCTACATGCGGAAGGACAAATATTGACCTGATCGGACTGGCAAATCAGGTCGAGACGATGGTACAGGGATATGACCTTGATATCAAAGTGGCAGTGATGGGCTGCGCCGTAAACGGACCAGGAGAGGCAAAAGAGGCGGATATCGGCATTGCCGGAGGTATTGGGGAAGGATTACTCATCAAAAAAGGTGAGATTGTCCGGAAGGTACCAGAGAGTGAACTGTTGAGTACGCTGAAATATGAGTTAGATCACTGGAAAGTGTGAAAAAAGTTTTGAAATAAGAATTGATAGAAGTGAGTGTGTATGGAAAAGAAGTTTTTCGAGGCGTTTCCAAATCTCAATCTGGATGGAGTGCAGAAAGATCTGTTTGAGCAGGTCGTGGTGGAACGGATCACCGCTACCAGGCGCAAGGATCTGCTGCGCATTTATATCAGGAGCGAGAGACTGATTGAGAAGGAACAGATCTATTCTGTGGAGAACGAAATCAAGAAGCAGTTTTTTCCGCGGGAGTATATGATCATAAAAATCTATGAAAAGTTTGTGCTTTCGGAGCAGTATAATCCGGAAAAACTGATAGAACTGTATCGGGAGAGCATTCTGATGGAGATCAGGGAATGCGACCATATGCTCTATACCATGTTCCGGCAGGCGGACATACGGTTTCCGACAGACAATACAATGGAACTTGTTCTCGAGGACAGTGTGATCGCAAAGTCCAAGGAGGATGAACTTATTGGAATACTGGACAAGGTCCTGAATGAGCGATGCGGGTTTCAGGTAAAGTTCCAGACGGCTTACAAGGAAGCGAAGGCAAGCAAGTACAGGGAGGACGATGAACTGCGTATCCGAAAGATTGTGGAGGGAATCAGCAGTCGTTTTGGGGCAAATTCCAGAGGAAATGATGTCGTTGCAGCATCAGAGGGGACAATGCCGGCAGTATCTTTGAAACCTGCAGCTGTCAAGTCCGCTTCGGAACCGGTCAAAGCAGCTGCACCGCCAGCACAAAAAGAGGTGCAGAAATCCTATGGCAGATTTGAGAAGAGCGGGGACAAAAGCTTTCAGAAGAGGGCGCTTAAACGCTCGGACAATCCCAATGTTATTTTTGGCAGAGACTTTGAGGACGAGTGCATCAATATCGAAGAGATCTGGGGCGAAATGGGTGAAGTCACGATCAGAGGAAAAGTACGTGCCCTTGAAACACGCGAGATCAGAAATGAAAGGACAATCGTCAGCTTTGAGATTACGGATTTTACGGATACCATCAAGGTCAAGATGTTTGTACATAATGAGCAGCTTGCGGAACTGACGGGGGACTTAAAGGTTGGGGCATTCCTGAAACTGAAAGGTGTCACAGTAAATGACACGTTTGACAGGGAACTCACGATTGGTTCGCTGATCGGCGTGATGAAGATTCCTGATTTCACGACAGCACGTATGGACAACAGTGCCAGAAAGCGTGTGGAACTGCACTGCCACACCAAGATGAGCGATATGGACGGCGTTTCAGATGTCAAGGATATCATCAAACGCGCCAAGAAGTGGGGGCACAAGGCACTCGCGATCACGGACCACGGCTGCGTGCAGGCTTTTCCGGATGCAAACCATGCCCTTGACCATGACGATGACTTTAAGGTGATCTATGGTGTGGAGGGATATCTGGTCGATGACCTCAAAGAAATTGTGACGGACGGCAAGGAGCAGACTTTGGACGAGACCTATGTGGTCTTTGACATCGAGACGACAGGATTCTCACCGGTGACAAACCGAATCATAGAAATCGGGGCGGTCAAGGTGGAGAACGGACAGATCACAGATCGATTTTCCACTTTTGTCAATCCAAAGGTGCCGATACCCTTTGAAATCGAAAAGCTGACAAGCATCAATGACAGTATGGTGATTGATGCTGAGACCATTGAGAGCGTACTGCCTAAGTTTCTGGAATTTGTTGGGGATGCAGTGCTTGTGGCACACAATGCAAACTTTGACGTAAGCTTTATCAAGGAAAATGCAAAACGCCAGAATCTTTCGGCTGATTTCACTTATGTAGATACGGTCGGCATCGCGCGCACGCTGCTCACAGGGCAGGCAAAGTATACCCTGGACGCTGTGGCAAAGACACTGAAAATATCGCTGGAAAACCATCACAGGGCAGTGGATGACGCGGAGTGTACAGCAGAGATTTTCCTGAAATTTATTGAGATGCTGAAAAAGGAGGGAGTGAATACCCTCGCAGAGCTCAATGAGATGGGAAAGGCGAGCGTCGAGGCGGTCAGAAAGCTGCATTCGTATCATATTATTATACTAGCAAAAAATCAGACAGGGCGCATTAATCTGTACAGGCTTGTGTCGGAGTCACATTTAACATATTTTTATAAAAGGCCATTGATTCCCAAGAGTCTGATTCAAAAATACCGTGAGGGACTGATCATAGGAAGTGCCTGTGAGGCAGGGGAGCTTTTCCGCGCCATGCTGGAAGGACAGAGTGAGGAGCAGATAGCGCGTATCGTGAATTTTTATGACTATCTGGAGATACAGCCGATCGGCAATAATAAGTTTATGATCGAGTCAGAAAAACTCAAAGATATCAATTCCGAGGAGGATCTGATCGCGCTGAACAAGAGGGTGGTGCGGCTCGGGGAACAGTTTCAGAAACCGGTGGTTGCCACGTGTGATGTGCATTTTCTGGACCCGGAGGACGAGGTGTACAGGCGTATCATCATGACTGGCAAAGGGTTTAAGGACGCAGATGACCAGGCGCCGCTCTACCTTCGCACGACGGAGGAGATGCTCGACGAGTTTGCATACCTAGGCAGTGAGAAGGCGGAGGAGATCGTCATCACAAACACGAACAAAATCGCGGATATGTGCGACAGGATCGCACCAGTGCGCCCGGACAAGTGTCCGCCGGTCATTGAGAACAGCGACCAGCAATTAAGAGACATCTGTTATCGAAAGGCGCATGAGATGTACGGCGATGATCTCCCCGACATCGTGGAGGCAAGATTGAAGCGGGAGCTGGACTCCATTATCAGCAATGGATTTGCCGTGATGTACATTATCGCGCAGAAACTTGTGTGGAAGTCAGTGGAGGATGGATATCTGGTCGGTTCGCGCGGCTCTGTCGGTTCCTCGTTTGTGGCGACCATGGCGGGAATCACGGAGGTTAATCCGCTGAGTCCGCACTATTATTGTAAAAACCGTCATTACAGTGATTTTTATTCGGAGGATGTCAAAAATTTGCGGGCATGGCAGGCTGTGATATGCCTGACAAATACTGTCCTGTTTGTGGAGAAAAACTGATTAAGGACGGATTTGACATTCCGTTCGAGACATTCCTTGGATTCAAGGGAAACAAGGAGCCGGATATTGACTTGAATTTTTCCGGTGAGTATCAGAGTAAGGCACATAAGTACACAGAGGTAATCTTTGGATATGGTCAGACATTCCGCGCCGGTACGATTGGTACTTTGGCGGATAAGACTGCATTTGGATATGTCAAAAATTATTATGAGGAGCGCGGAAAGCACAAGCGGACCAGCGAGATCAACCGTATAGTGGAAGGCTGTGTGGGTGTGCGACGCACTACAGGACAACACCCGGGCGGGATTGTCGTTCTGCCGGTGGGGGAGGAGATCAATTCCTTTACGCCAGTGCAGCACCCGGCCAACGATATGACGACGGACACGATCACGACGCATTTTGATTACCATTCGATTGACCACAACCTGTTAAAGCTGGATATCCTTGGGCACGACGATCCGACGATGATTCGTATGCTCCAGGATTTGACTGGGATCGATCCGACGACCATACCGCTTGATGATAAAGATGTAATGTCACTTTTCCAGAATACAACGGCACTTGGCATTACGCCGGAAGATATTGGTGGGTGCAAGCTTGGCTGTCTTGGAATTCCAGAATTTGGTACAGACTTTGCGATGCAGATGGTTATTGATGCGCAGCCGAAGTATTTCTCGGATTTGGTCAGAATATCTGGTCTGTCACACGGAACAGATGTGTGGCTTGGCAATGCGCAGACACTGATTCAGGAGGGAAAGGCGACCATTTCGACGGCAATCTGCACGCGGGATGATATTATGACTTATTTGATCGGTATGGGGCTTGACTCAGAGGAGTCTTTCAAGATTATGGAGGCTGTGCGAAAAGGAACTGTCGCAAAGGGTAAATGTGGTAATTGGGCAGAGTGGAAACAGGACATGCTTGACCATAATGTGCCTGACTGGTATGTGTGGTCGTGTGAAAAGATACAGTATATGTTCCCCAAGGCGCACGCGGCGGCTTATGTCATGATGGGCTGGCGGATCGCGTACTGTAAGATCAACTATCCGTTGGCGTACTACTGTGCATTTTTCAGTATCAGGGCTTCGGCATTCTCGTATGAAATCATGTGTCTGGGGCGGGAGCACCTGGAGCGCGTCATGGCGGAGTACAGAAAGCGCGGCGACAGCCTGTCCAACAAGGAGCAGGATGCATTGAAAGATATGCGTATCGTACAGGAAATGTATGCGAGAGGGTTTGAATTTGAGCCGATTGATATCTTCAGGGCGCATTCCAGGAATTTTCAGATTGTCAATGACAAGGTGATGCCGTCCCTGAGCAGTATAGAAGGGCTTGGGGAGAAGGCGGCGGATGCGATCATGGAGGCGGCAAAAGACGGTCCGTTCTTGTCAAAAGATGATTTCCGAAGCAGGACAAAGGTGTCAAAGACCGTGATCGACCTGATGGCTGACTTAGGACTGCTTGGGGATATACCGGAGTCGAATCAGATCAGTTTGTTTGACCTGGTTGGATAAATTCATAGGATACAATGAATAAAGGTGGAGAATTTTCTCCGCCTTTTTATGTGCGGACAGACGGGGCACGCATACAGTCAAATACACTATATATAGCCTTTCAAGGGGGGATAAATCTGTTTTTAACACAAGATAAAGTTGTATTAATACATATGTTCCGCTTGTTATTTTGTCTGATATCATGTAAAATAAAATCAAAGTGGTGGAAAGTGGAACTAAGTGGTGTGAAGTGGTGGTGATTGCATGTTCATGGGTGAATACAATCATACAATAGACACAAAGGGCAGACTGATCATTCCCTCGAAGTTCCGCGAAGTTTTGGGAGATGATTTCGTGGTGACTAAGGGACTGGATGGCTGTCTGTTTGTGTATGATAACACCGAATGGTCCGCTTTTGAAGAAAAGTTAAAAGCTTTACCGCTTATGAACAAAGAATCACGCAAATTTGTCCGTTTCTTCCTCGCGGGCGCAGCCAGTGTGGAGGTGGACAAGCAGGGAAGAATACTGATACCGTCTGTGTTAAGGGAGTTTGCAGCGCTGGATAAAGATGTTGTCCTGGCGGGGGTAGGAGGACGCATTGAGATCTGGAGCAAGGATCGGTGGGAGGAAACTTCGGAGTACGACGATATGGATGATATCGCAGAACATATGTCTGAACTTGGGCTGATGATTTAACTCCGTCTAAGTGCAGGATATGGAGCAGATTTTGCACAATTCCTAAAGTCTCAGAAAGGAAACCACAATATGGAGATGGAATTTAGACATGCGTCAGTATTACTTAATGAAACGATAGAGGCACTAAAGATCAAACCGGAGGGTGTATATTTGGATGGTACTCTTGGCGGTGGCGGACATGCCTATGAGGTATGTAAGAGACTAGGCGACACAGGCAGATTTTATGGGATTGATCAGGATGAGGCAGCCATAGAAGCAGCGGGGAAGCGATTGGAAGAATTTGGAAAAAAAGTTACTATTATTAGAAACAATTACTGTAATGCGCGGGAGGCATTGCGGGAAAATGGTGTGGAACACGTGGATGGCATTGTCCTTGATCTTGGCGTGTCTTCATATCAGCTCGACACGATAGAGCGAGGGTTTACCTACAAGTATGATACGTCTCTTGATATGCGTATGGATCAGAGACAGAAGCTGACGGCGAGAGATATCGTGAATGATTACGACGAGCAGTCATTGTATCGGATTATCAGGGATTATGGCGAAGACCAGTTTGCCAAAAACATTGCAAAACATATCGTGCAGACAAGGGCAGAAAAACCAATTGAAACGACGTTTGAGTTAAATGAAGTCATCAAGGCGGCGATTCCTGCCAAGATGCGTGCGGTAGGTGGGCACCCTTCGAAAAAAACATTTCAGGCAGTTCGCATTGAGTGCAATCATGAACTGGATGTACTCAAAAATTCTTTGCAGGACTTTATAGATTTGTTAAACCCACAAGGGCGGCTGTGTATTATCACATTTCATTCGCTTGAGGACAGGATTGTGAAGAATTTTTTCAGGGCGATGGAGAATCCATGTACCTGTCCGCCAGAATTTCCTGTGTGTGTCTGTGGAAAGATTCCATATGGAAAGGTGATATCACGCAAACCGATTTTGCCTTCACCGGAGGAGCTGGAGGGAAATTCGCGGTCAAAGAGCGCCAAATTAAGAGTTTTTGAGAGGATTTAATTGATTGATCTTATAAGGAAGGAACATTGAAAATGAGACATGCCAATTCAACAACAAGGACAAACACAAGCAGACAAAGCACAGGCAGTCGTAATAGTCATAGTCATAATAGAAGCCATGATTCCAATCAGGACTATCAATATATTGATGGAAGTGCTGTCAGAAAGCTACAGACTGCACCTGCAAGACGGGAATACGAGAGAACAAGACCGCAGGCACGGTATGTGCGCAAAACAAAAGTAAAAGCAGTTCCCATGAATATAGGATATATTGCAGTGGCAGCAGTGGCATTTGTGATTGTCTGTAGTGTACTCATGGGTTATGTCAATTTGCAGTCAAATATCACGAATTATATTACTAGCATCTCAAAGCTGGAAAGCCAGCTCAACGAGATGAAGATGGCAAATGACGAGACTTACACAAAGATTATGAGCAGTATTGACCTGGAAGAGATCAAGCGCATTGCAGTCAATGAACTTGGAATGAAATATGCTAAGGAAGGACAGGTTATTGAGTACACTGGCGAGGGAAATGATTATGTGCGTCAATATGGAGCAGTACCTGAACCATAAATGATATAGTATGCAAGGTGATCAGATGGCAGAAAGAAGTAGAAATAGCTATAGCAATAACAGGATTAGAAGTCAAAATAGTAATAGAAACAGAATGCCAAGCAGCAGTAGAAATAGTAGCAATACCAGGGCCGACAGAAGAATAAGAAGAAGACAGAGGATAAATGCAAATAAAGTAAAATCAATGAAGCTGGCAGTGATGATGCTGATCATTCTGCTGGCTTTTACGGGATTGGGGGGACGGCTGTACTGTCTCGCGCGCGACAACCGGAATGATTATCAGAAAAAAATACTGTCACAGCAGCGCTATGATTCCAAGACACTGCCTTTTAAGCGTGGGAGCATTCTGGATGCAAACGGAACGATTCTCGCGGCGAGTGAGAAAGTGTACAATGTGATTCTTGATTGTAAAGTTATGCTTTCTGACGAGAAGAATGAGGAGCCGACGCTCACGGCACTCGCCGAGTGTTTTGGTTTGAATCAGGCAGAGCTTAGACAGTATGTGGCAGACAATCCTAACTCACAGTACTATGTTCTCAAAAGAAGAATCCCTTATGAGGAGATGAGTCCTTTCCTTGACCGAAAAAATGAACACAACGCGGAGGCGGCGAAAAATAAGGATATGGGTATCATCAACGGTGTGTGGTTTGAGGAGGAGTATATCAGGCGTTATCCCAACAATACACTTGCATGTGATGTGATCGGTTTTACAGGCACAGACAATAATGGAACTTATGGGCTGGAGGAGTACTATAATGATATCCTCAACGGTACAAACGGCAGGGAATACGGATACCTGAATGATGACGCAGCGTTGGAGCGCAAAACCGTGGCAGCCGTGGACGGCTACACGCTTGTGAGCACCATCGATGCTAACATACAGGCGATCTGTGAGAAATACATCAAGCAGTTTAATGCGGAGCATATCAATGAGGTACGGGAGGGGCAGGGTGCGTATAATATCGGCGTGATTATACAGGATTGCAACAACGGCGATATCAAGGCGATGGCAAGCTTCCCTGACTTTGATCTCAACAATCCGAGGGATTTGTCTGCTTACTATACAGAGGAAGAGATTGCCCAGATGGAGGCGGATGATATCTATTATGACACATTAAATAAGTTGTGGAGGAATTTCTGCATATCAGACACCTATGAGCCGGGTTCTACTGCGAAGGCGCTTACGTTGGCGACAGGGCTTGAGACAGGAAAAATCGTGGGAAATGAGACCTATGAGTGCGGCGGTTCTCTTGAGGTGGCAGATCACAAGATTAGCTGCAATGTCACAAGAGGACATGGCACGCTCGATGTGAGTGGTTCCCTGGAACAGTCATGTAATGTGGCTTTCATGAAGATGGGAGAAGCGATCGGGGTGAAGACCACATTACAGTTTGAACAGATTTTTAATATTGGACTCAAAACAAATATTGACCTATCGGGAGAAGCGAGGACGGCGTCTCTGGTTTATAATGAGAACTCGATGAGGGCTTCAGAGCTGGCGACAGCCTCTTTTGGACAGGGGTATAATGTCACGATGATCGAGATGGTGACAGCTTTTTCTTCTATTATAAATGGCGGATATTATTATGAACCGCATATGGTCAGCAAAATAACAAATTCCAATGGCGATACCATCAAGCATATTGAACCGAGAG
>JAIEEY010000115.1 GCA_029067205.1 Lachnospiraceae bacterium | reverse complement strand
TCTTTTGCACCGTCATGGAAAAACACACAAGTGACAAGGTATGTTGTGGTTGAAGATGCGGATATCAAGGCAAAAATTGCGGAGGGGGCAACGCTTGGATTTGAGCATAATGCAGGTATTATCAAGGGTGCACCTGCGCTTGTTGTAGTCAGCATGGTGCATGGCAGAAGCGGTTTTGAGAGGGATGGTTCCTATACGACATCAAAGGAGGACCGTTGGGAAGTGTTTGACGCAGGGCTTGCCACACAGACATTTTGTCTTGCAGCCCATGACAAAGGAATTGGGGCTGTTATTCTTGGTATCTTTGATGAGGCGAAGGTGGCTGAGATCATCGGTCTTGACGAAGGGCAGAAGGTGGCAGCACTGGTTGCAGTAGGTTATGCTGACGAGGATCCCGCTGCACCTAAGAGAAAGAGTGTAGATGAGCTTGTGAAGTTCATGTAGTTTGTATATATATATCAATATGTAAGCTGGGATCAATGGAAGATTTCAGGAAAAGAGGAAGCGAAGTGCAAGGTCTGGTTAAGGAGATCTTGCACTTTATGTAACAGGAAGCCGAAGGCTGAATTGAAACTATTTTATATGATTAGTAAGGTTAGGGGAATATTGTGATGGCGGATAAAGAGCAAAATGAATTGTGGGATCTCTATACAAAAGATAGGGAAAAAACAGGGAGACTGCACAGGCGTGGGGATGAGATGAAGGATGGAGAGTATCATCTTGTTGTCCACATCTGCATTTTTAACAGTAAGAATGAACTGTTGATTCAGCAGAGACAGCCTTTTAAAGACGGCTGGCCGAATATGTGGGATCTGACTGCGGCTGGCTCCGCCTTACAGGGTGAGAACAGCTGCCAGGCGGCAGAGCGGGAATTGGCTGAAGAGATTGGCCTAAAGCTTGACTTTTCAGACAAGAGGGCAGATTTTACCATTAACTTTGCAAACGGATTTGACGATTATTATCTGCTGGAACAGGAGGTAGACCTCACATCGCTTCATTTGCAGGAAGAGGAAGTACAGGCTGTCCGTTGGTGCGGCAAGGAGGAAGCCCTCAAAATGCAGGAACAGGGCATTATGGTTCCATACTGGTTTCTGGATAAGCTGTTTGAAGTCAGGGGGATGCAGGATGCCCATGGAAGCAGGAAAAATGATTAAAGAAAATATGTGAGGATGCTTATGGGAATTTATCTGAATCCAAAGAATACAGGGTTTCAAGAAGCGGTTAACTCCCAGATTTATGTTGATAAGACAGGATTGATTGCATATACAAACGTGTGTTTAAATACAGAACAAAAGTTTATCTGTGTCAGCAGATCAAGACGATTTGGAAAATCTATGGCACTTGAAATGTTAGCATCGTACTATGGACGAGGCTGCGACTCAAGAGACCTTTTTAGAGGACATAAAATAGAGAATGATAAAACGTTTCCGGTGCATTTGAATCAATATGATGTGATTTACCTTAATATGCAGCAATTTTTGATCGAAGCAGACGCAAATCAAATAACAGAATATTTAGAGAAGGAAGTTCTCGGAGAGCTTAAAAAGAAATATGGAGAAGTAATAAATGGAAAGGACAAGCGCCTTGCTCCTGCATTAAGAGAGATTTTTGTGGAAATAGACAGGAAGTTTATATTTCTGATTGATGAGTGAGACTGTATCATGCGGGAAAGGCAGGATGTGGAGAGTTTGCAGAAGCAATACCTTGATTTTCTTCGCAATTTATTAAAGGATCAGCCATATGTGGCACTTGCCTACATGACAGGTATTCTTCCTGTGAAGAAATATGGAGAACATTCTGCGTTAAATATGTTCTGGGAATATTCAATGACAAATCAAAAAGCACTGGAGGAATATACTGGTTTCACAGAGAATGAGGTAAAAATATTGTGTGAACAGTACGACATGGATTTTGAGGAAACAAGCAGTTGGTATGATGGGTATATGTTTAAGAAATACAAGCACATATACAATCCAAGGTCTGTGGTGGAGACTATGATCTGTCAGGATTTCTCAAATTATTGGGTTTCCACAGAAGTTTACGATGCGTTGAAAATATATATGGATATGGATTTTGACGGGCTTAGGTCAGACATTGTGCAGATGTTGGGAGGCGGGCGTGTCAGGGTAAACACGCGTAGTTTCAGAAATGATATGCGTAACTTCAAGGTAAAGGATGATGTGCTGACATTGTTGATTCATTTGGGATATCTTGCGTATGATTCTATAGCCGAAGAGGTATTTATCCCGAACAAAGAAATTATTGAGGAGTTTGAGAATGCAATGAGCGTTGGCGGCTGGGCAGAGGTCATGCGTGTACTAAAGGCATCAGAAAGACTGCTTGAAGATACTTTGTTATGTGATGAGAAACGTGTTGCAGAGGGACTCGACAGAGCACATATGGAAGTTGCATCGATTTTGACATACAATGATGAAAACTCTCTTGGATGTACGATTGGTCTTGCGTATTATAGCGCGAGAAAGGATTACAGAATCATAAGGGAGCTTCCTGCAGGACGCGGTTTTGCGGATATTGTCTTTTTGCCACTGCCGCATACGAAAAAGCCAGCTCTTGTGATCGAATTGAAATATGATAAATCTGTTCATACAGCGATACAGCAGATTAAGGACAGACAGTATACACAGGCATTGGAGGGATATGATGGTGAAATCCTGCTTGTCAGGATAAACTATGTGAAGGATGATCCAAATAAATCATACCATTGTATAATAGAAAAATTTGAGAAAAAGTAAAAGATTCTGGTTGATTTGTGGAGGTGTCTATTGACAGAGTATCAATAGACGCCCTTTTAATTTTTTTGTCCATCTTTGTCCCGCATCACAAGAAATCTTTCTTTTGACAGGTTGGATTATCTGCACGCACAGAAAAGGAATGCATTTTTTGTGGAATTGGATGAATGTATTCCCGACCAGCAAAGTGATGCGGAGTGAATTGTTTTTTGCAAATCTCCGGTATCAAAATGTTGATGTAAAGTTCACCCCTTTGTCAAGACAAATATTTTTTGTCTGAATTTATGGGTTCATTATACATTGTGCAGCCCCATTACATGGATTCACCCAAATCGAAACTTGAAAAATTAATATATAAATCTTCATAGATACCTACTTTAATGGTATCACGGAAAGAATAAGTTTTTAAGGGTAATTCGCCGCCATCCATATCATAGACACAGACAGTTTCATTTCTGGGTTCTACGATCCAGTATTCACGCACGTTGGCATTATTGTACAAATTCAGTTTTGTAATATAGTCATAACTTGGATTGGAAGGTGACACGATCTCAATCACCCAGTCGGGCGCGCCGACACAGCCATGTTTTGTCAGCTTATCTGCGTCACATATTACAGAGATATCAGGTTCAAGCACAATATCCTCGTTCTCTTTGAGCTGTACACTAAAAGGTGCGGCAAACACGCGGCATTTTCCACCTTTTTCTTTGATATAGCTTTTTATTGCAAAATATAGTTCGCCTGATATTTCCTGGTGTAATCGGCTTGGAGCAGCCATATAGACAATTTCACCATTCACTAATTCCGCCCGGATATCCTCCGGTATTGCATAAAATTCTTCTGCAGTATAGTATTTTTCCTGTGGTAACGGCATTATATTCACGTCCTTTCTAGTACAACGAAAAATAAGTTTCTGATACATTGACGCAGAATGATTGTTTCAGATGCAAGGCGGAGGAAGGAGGCGTAGCGGTGGCTACGGTGACTGACGACAACGCGGCAGATGAACAATCAGGCAAGTCAATGCGTCGGTTACTTATTATTCGTTGTACTAGTTCAGTATATCTTATTTTAGCAGAATACTCAATCTTTAATTGATGTTAGGAGATTGAATCTTGGCTCTTATCGTGCTGCATTGCCCGATAACCGATCAAGACCGTCCACACATAGGCACAAGTTTTCGGGATCATAAGCATGCCAATCATGGGAATCACGTCAGCCCAGAGCACCACGGGAATATAAAATCCAAAACTTAGAACGATTGTCAGCCACATCCAGCGGAATGCATCGTCCTTCTGTGTTTTTGCTTCCTGGAAGAACAGTACAATGATCAACAGACCAAGTAATGCAAAGGGAATATTGCGGTAGATTCCCCAAGTCAGAGGCGGATTTGTACTCAGCCATCTATTTTGCGGGAAAAGGCATAAAGTGATCCGAAGTGCGGACAAAACAAATATCATAACTGTTATTCCTTTTTTTCCATCAATGCGATATCGAATTCTCCATACATAATATAAGAGAATATAAAAAATAGTCATAGTGATAGAAGTGATGAGCTTACCGACACCAAGAGCGACAGTGAAATTTTCAAGTCCAGTTGTGCATAGTGCAACTGCGCGCGGTATCAGATGAAAGGAGTCGCCCAAGCCAAGGACAACAGCCATAATGCCAAACAGACGATATTGCCTGTTTCTATTGCACTTTCGAATCATTATGATACCAAGTGTGATGACAGTAATCAAATATACTGCGTCAAATAACGTTTCTACAATAGCCCGCATGATTTTATTCCTTTCTTTCTTCAATCTATTTTAATAAAGTATTCTCCTGATCATTTCCAGAATGGCACTGTCATCGTAATTCTGTCGTATCAATGCCGAGATGACCAAAGAAAAAACCATATCAACAAATTTTTGGGGACTTAATAAATCATTGAATGCTTCTGGACGAATCTTCTGGTCCTGCATTAAAATCTCATAAAGCTTTGTCTGCATATGTTCCCAAGACTGTGCCATCAGCTGTTGTCCATTTGTTTGATCTACTCCTTTAAAATTCATGGAATGCGAGACAAAAAAGCCAAGATATTGTTCACTGCCTTTTCTGATCCTGTCAAATATCCATTGCACACAGCCCAAAAAACTGTCAAAGTCTGATTCAGGCTCTGGAAAGTGAAAGATATCGCACCAGATACTTTCCACTGTGGCGGCTGTCAAAGCCGCTTTCGAATCAAAATAGTAGTAGATGGAACCTACAGAAACACCACAAGCTTTGGCGACATTTCGGATATTTACCGCTGACCAGCCATGTTCTTGGACTAACTGACGGCAGGTGTCTAAGATTGCTTCTCTGGAAGTAATAACAGTATTCATTGATTGCCTCCTTTTGATTATACTGAACAATGTTCAATATAGCATAATATTGCATTGATGTCAAGCAGTATGAAAAAATACACGAAAAAATAGAAAATTTTCTCTTGACAGATTCCGACAAAGTGATTATTATAGTTTTAAGATTTAAAATCCAAATTAAATAGCGACATGAAACTGATGACCAAGAGGAGTACATATTTTAGGAGATTCACAGAGAGCTGCAGGCGGTGGGATTGCAGCAGTCAAAGGGATATGGAATGGACTTGGGAAGGTGGGAGCAAAGAGCCGAAGATGCAGATAGAGATGATCGTCAAAGACTTGAGTAATGCCCAACGGGATTTCCGCCCGTTATCAAGGGAAAGCGCATGATGGTGCGTGTGGAGAGAGGGTGCATTTTGATGTGCCAAATTAGGTGGTACCGCAGAGGTTGAGAGCTTTTGTCCTAGTAGAGATATTAGGATAAGAGCTTTTTTTATGCACAGGGTGCGGAAGGAAATATAAGGGGGATAAGGTTATGATCAAGCCGACATATGAGCAGGCGAAACAGTATGAGAAAGATTACACATATATTCCGGTATGTAAGGAGGTTTTAGCGGACGATATCACACCGATCCTGATGCTGAGAAAGCTTGCAGCACTGGATGAGCAGTACTTTCTGCTGGAGAGTGTTGAGGGAGGAAACTTAGGCAGGTATTCATTTCTGGGATACCACCCCAAGCTGTCCGTCTCCTGTAAAGATGGAATTACGAAAGTGAAGGAGGACGGTATGGTACGCATCGTGCCAGGAAAGCCCAAGGAGGCGCTTCAGACGATTCTTGAAACATATCGTTCACCCCAGATTGAGGGATTTCCCGTCTTCACGGGCGGTCTGGTCGGATATTTCGCATATGAAATGATACAGTACGCGGAGCCAAAGCTTAAGATCAAGCAGAGTGATGTCAATGACTGTGAGCTTATGATGTTTGATCGGTTAATCGCATTTGACCAGCTCCACCACAAGCTTTGTTTTATCACGAATGCCAGAGCGCAGGACGGTGAGGCGGGATATAACAAGGCAGTTGCAGAGCTTGAAGCATTTGTAGAAACCATTCGGATCACAGATCCGATCCCATACGAAAAGCCACTGCCAGCGCCGAAATTCACCTGTAATTTGTCCAAAGAAGAATACTGTAAAATGGTTGAAAAGACAAAACATTATATCAGAGAGGGAGACATTTTTCAGGGCGTTATCTCAAGGCGGTTTGAGGCGGACTATGACGGAAGCCTGTTAAATGCTTACAGGGTGCTTAGAACCACGAATCCATCGCCCTATATGTACTATATTCAGATTAAGGATATGCAGATAGCAGGTACTTCGCCGGAAACAATGGTAAAGCTCACGAACGGAAAATTGATGACCTTTCCGGTAGCCGGGACGAGAAAGCGCGGTAAGGACAGGGAAGAAGATATGGCACTGGAAAAGGAGCTTTTGGCAGATAAAAAGGAATGTGCAGAACATAACATGCTGGTAGATTTGGCAAGGAATGATATCGGCAGAATTGCGGAGTACGGCAGTGTGAAGGTCGAGGATTATATGGCAATCCATAGATTTTCCAAAGTGATGCACATTGCAAGCACTGTCACGGGAAAACTGGCGGAGAAAAAGACTTGTGGAGATACCATTGAAGCGCTTCTTCCGGCGGGAACACTTTCCGGGGCGCCCAAGTTCAGGGCATGTGAGATTATTGATGAGCTTGAACCTGTGCCAAGAGGAGTCTATGGCGGTGCAATCGGATATCTTGATTTCAGCGGGAATCTGGATGTCTGCATTGCAATCAGAACGGCAGTCAAAAAAGGAAAAAAAGTGTATGTGCAGGCCGGAGCCGGAATTGTGGCAGATTCTATACCGGAAAGTGAATATCAGGAGTGCGCAAACAAGGCTGGAGCCGTGATTGAGGCGATTCGTCAGGTGGAGGAAATCTGCTGAATAGAATGATAGATTCTGCAAAACAGGAAATAAAAGGCAAAATGAATTAGAAATAGGGGGGTAAGGAAGAAGTGATATTGTTAATTGATAACTATGACAGCTTTTCATTTAACTTAGTGCAGGCAGTCGGAGAATTGATTGCTGGTAAAGAAGAGCTCAAAGTAGTACGAAATGATGCGTTTACAGTGGAACAGGTCATGGCACTTGCACCTACGCATATTGTACTGTCACCCGGACCGGGAAAGCCGTCGGATGCAGGCATATGCGAGGCGCTGATCAAGGAAGTGAATGGCAAGATTCCGCTGCTGGGCGTCTGTCTTGGACATCAGGCAATCTGCGAGGCTTTTGGCGGAAAGATCACATATGCACCGGAACTGATGCATGGCAAACAGAGCATGGTAAAAATAATTAAGGAAAGCTGTATTTTTCAAGGACTTCCCGGGGAGTTTGAGGTCGCAAGATATCATTCGCTTGTCGCTGACCAGGATCTGATCCCTGATGTGCTGGAAGTTACAGCAGTGGATGAAAAAGGCGTCGTGATGGCGGTACAGCATAAGACAAATCCGATATATGGACTGCAGTTTCACCCAGAGTCGATTATGACTCCGCTTGGTAAACAGATGATTGCAAATTTTTTGAAGTGCAGCAAATAAAAATGGCATACGTGTCAGAAATATAAGCAAAAGTATTGTGATATATTGTTTGAAATAGTAAAGGAGAAAAAAATGATTGTAGAAGCAACAAAAAAAGTGGTAGAAAAAATAGATTTGACAGCCGATGAGGCAGAGCAGGTGATGGACGAAATCATGAGCGGCGAGGCAGAGCAGATCAATATGGCATCGTTTCTCACAGCATTGCGCATGAAGGGCGAAACGGTTGAGGAGATTACAGCATTTGCGAAAGGCATGAGAAAACATGGCACAAAAGTATCCGTAAAAGGCGATGTGCTTGAAATTGTGGGTACAGGTGGGGACGAAGCAAATTCCATCAATATCAGTACGACGGCAAGTATCGTTGCAGCTGCGGCAGGATGTAAGGTTGCAAAGCACGGAAACAGAAGCGTTTCAAGCAAAAGCGGCGCAGCAGACTGTCTGGAGGCACTCGGAGTAAAGCTTGACTTGGAACCGGAGAAAAACGCAGAAGTTCTCGAAAAGGGAAATATCTGTTTCATGTTTGCACAGAAATACCATGCGGCAATGCGTTTTGTGGGACCTGTGAGAAAAGGGATCGGTCTCAGGACAGTATTTAATATTCTTGGACCACTTGCAAATCCAGCGGAGGCGAATGTGGAACTGATGGGCGTATACAGTGAAGATTTGGTAGAGCCTTTGGCACATGTGCTCAGCAATCTCGGAGTGAAGCGTGCACTGGTAGTGTATGGACAGGACAGACTTGATGAAATCTCCCTGAGTGCACCAACGACTTGTGTAGAAGTCGACAATGGTACTTTTAAAAAGTATGAGATCACACCAGAGCAGTTCGGATTTCGTCGGTGCCAGAAGAGTGACCTGCTAGGCGGAGACGGTGTTGAGAATGCAAAGATTACAGAAGAAATTTTAAAAGGTGAGCGTACAGATTCCAAGACAGATGCAGTGCTCTTAAATGCAGGTGCAGGAATTTATCTGATGGGCGGTGCTTCCTCGATTGAAGAGGGCGTGAAAGTAGCAAGAGAGACCATTGAGAGCGGAAAAGCATATGAGACGCTTCAGAATTTCGTGAAACTTACAAACTCATAATTTAACGGAGGAATAGTATGATACTTGACGATTTGGCTGCTGCTACCAGGGCAAGAGTAGAGAGAAAAAAAGGAGAAGCAGCATTTGAAGAAATAAGAAAAAAAGCAATACAGATTGCAAAGAGTGAGGGAACCTTTGCATTTCCTTTTGAAAAAGCAATCGCGAAAGAGGATATCAGTTTTATATGCGAGGTAAAGAAAGCTTCTCCCTCAAAGGGTATTATTGCTGAGGATTTTCCCTATCTGGACATTGCGCGGGACTATGAAAAGGCGGGTGCGGACTGCATTTCGGTTCTGACGGAGACAGACTATTTCAAGGGTGACGACAGGTTTTTAAGGGAAATTAGTAATGAAGTATCCATACCAACGATCAGGAAGGATTTTATCATAGATCCGTATATGATCTATGAAGCGAAGCTCTTGGGCGCTTCCTGTGTTCTCTTAATTGCGGCACTCCTTGATACAGATACAATCAGAGAATACAAGGCGGTCTGTGATGAACTTGGACTTTCTGCGCTTGTGGAGGCACATGATGAGGCGGAGGTGCAGAGCGCACTTGATGCCGGAGCCAGAATGATCGGAGTCAACAATCGGGACTTGAAAACGTTCACGGTGGATATCAATAACAGCACAAGACTGAGAAACCTGGTTCCGGAAAAGATCCTTTTTGTTGCGGAGAGCGGCATCAAGACAGCGGAGGATATACAGGTACTTCGTCAGGCAGGTGTAAACGGCGTGCTGATCGGGGAGACGTTAATGCGAAGCAGCGATAAGGCAGGAATGCTTGTGCAGTTAAAGGGTGTGAGATAGATGACAAAAATAAAAATATGCGGGTTAAAGACACTGGCAGATGTGGAAAAAGTCAACCGATATCTGCCGGAATATGTCGGCTTCGTGTTTGCAAATACGAAACGATTTGTCACAGATGATCAGGCTCTTAGCATGAGGCAGGCACTAGATGAGCGCATTCAGGCTGTCGGTGTGTTTGTGAATGAACCAATGGAGCATGTAGTCAGCTTATGTGACAGAGGTGTCATAAATGTGGTGCAGCTGCACGGTGAGGAATCTGAAACGTATATTCGAGAATTAAAGCAGAAAACTGACACAACTGTCATAAAAGCGGTTAAGGTGCAGAGTGTAGAACAGGTGTCTGGGCTGATGTCGCAGGAGGCAGATTACATGCTGTTTGACACTTATAAAAAAGGCAAACTTGGCGGCACGGGAGAGCGATTTTCGTTGGAAATACTGAAGGAAGGACTAAGGGAATTGAGTGCCAGCGGTCAAGCAATAAAACCTTATTTTCTTGCGGGGGGACTTAATTGTGAGAATGTGCTGGAGGTGCTCGGTCAAGTGGAGTGTAATGCATTCAAAGACTGCAATACATTCAGAGAATGCATTGCAGTTGATGTGAGTACAGGAGTTGAGACAGATGGAGTAAAAGATGAAGTAAAGATTAGGCAGTTTATAGAAAATGTGCGGAATGTGAAGCGTATTGGGCAGCTTTAAGGCTGTGGATGATACCGTCATGAAAATATATCGAAGTGTGCAAGAAAAGAAAATAAGAAAGGAGATTATGAAAATGGAAGAAAAGAAAGGCAGATACGGGTTATACGGTGGACAGTATATACCAGAGACTCTGATTCCAGCAGTACAGGAATTGGAGCGGGAATATGAGAAATATAAAAACGATCCGGCATTTCAAACAGAATTAAAGGATTTGATGGAAAAGTATGCAGGACGTCCCTCACTTTTGTACTATGCTGAGAAAATGACAAAGGATTTGGGCGGAGCAAAAATCTATTTAAAAAGAGAAGATTTGAACCATACAGGTTCCCATAAGATCAACAACGTATTAGGTCAGGTGCTGCTGGCAAAGAAGATGGGCAAGACGCGTGTCATCGCAGAGACTGGTGCAGGGCAGCATGGTGTGGCGACTGCCACGGCAGCAGCTTTGATGGGGCTGGAATGCGAGATTTTTATGGGAAAAGAGGACACAGATAGACAGGTGTTGAACTGCTACAGAATGGAGCTTCTGGGGGCGAAGGTGCACCCGGTAACTTCTGGAACGATGACTTTGAAGGATGCTGTCAACGAGACTATGCGCGAGTGGGCTTCCAGAATGGACGATACCTTATATGTGCTTGGTTCTGTCATGGGACCACACCCTTTTCCGATGATTGTCAGGGATTTCCAAAAAGTGATCGGTGAGGAAATCAAGGAACAGCTCATGGAGGCAGAGGGAAAACTCCCAGATGCTGTGATTGCCTGTGTGGGTGGCGGAAGCAATGCAATGGGTTCTTTCTATGAGTTTATACCTGATACAAGTGTCAAATTAATAGGCTGTGAGGCGGCAGGGCTTGGTGTCGATCATCCCAAAAATGCGGCGACCATCGCAAACGGAAGTGTTGGTATTTTCCATGGTATGAAGTCCCTGTTCTGTCAGGACGAATATGGGCAGATCGCTCCTGTCTATTCGATATCGGCAGGATTGGATTATCCCGGAATCGGACCAGAGCACGCAAACCTCAACGAGACAGGGCGCGCGCAGTATGTACCGATTACGGACGAGGAGGCTGTGGAGGCATTTGAATACCTGTCAAGGACAGAGGGGATTATTCCGGCGATTGAGAGTGCACATGCAGTTGCGTATGCAAAAAAAATCGCGCCGGATTTTGGTACAGACCAGGTTATTGTAGTGACGATTTCCGGACGCGGTGATAAGGACGTGGCGGCAATCGCAAGGTATAGAGGTGTGGAGATCTTTGACTAAAGGAGTGAAATAAAATGAGCAGAATCAGCAAAGCATTTGAAAATAAAAAAGCATTTATAGCATTTGTGACAGGGGGAGATCCCGATTTGGAGACAACGGAGGCAATGATACCACAGATGGCAGCGGCAGGTGCGGACTTGATCGAGATCGGAATACCGTTTTCGGATCCGATTGCCGAGGGGGTTGTTATCCAGGCAGCGGATGAGCGGGCGCTCAAGGCGGGGACGACAACTGACAAATTGTTTGACATGGTAAAGCGTGTGCGTCAGAAGATTGATATACCGCTGGTATTTATGACATATGTTAATCCAATATATACTTATGGAACAGAGAAATTTACTCAAAAATGTGCCGAGTGCGGCATTGATGGAATTATTATTCCAGATGTTCCATTTGAGGAGAGAGAGGAAGTGAGCGGCGCCTGTGAGGCAGCTGGAATCGAGCTGATTTCCATGATTGCTCCGACATCACACGACCGCATCAATATGATCGCAAAGCAGGCAAAGGGATTTCTCTATTGTGTATCATCACTCGGCGTCACAGGTGTTAGAAGTAAGATTACGACAAATATCAAGGAGATGGTAGATCAGGTGAAAGAGGTATCAGACATTCCGTGCGCTATTGGTTTTGGTATTGCCACACCGGAGCAGGCGCGTGAGATGGCAGCAGTGTCGGACGGTGCGATCGTTGGCAGCGCCATCGTAAAAATTATTGCAAAATACGGGAAAAACTGCATTGAGCCAGTATGTGAATATGTAAAAGGTATGAAAGCGGCTGTGGCAGCTGCATAGTGGGAGGATTATCCTCAATAAAAGAGAGATGTTGTTTGACACCTCTCTTTTATTATGCATACGCCGATGCTAATGTGAAAAAACATAAACGGCCGTTGTTTACATGGGAAATATGCCACTGGAGTGGCGTATGAGTAAGGAAAGGCTTTTCCCTGCTTGGCTGCCATTGCGTCAGAGAAATTAAGAAAGATTTTTCAGATAAAATTCAGCCAGAGAAAGTGCATCGGACACCTTCTGTTCGGGATATCGCGAACAGAGGGACAGAAACAGACGCTGATTCTGTGTCTGCTGGGATTCCTCCTCTCCAAAAAGCAGATAGTCGATACTTACATGAAATGCATGCGCAATTTGAGCCAGGACATCAATGCTGGCCGTCCGTTTACCTGTTTCAATCAGAGCAAGATATGAAGTCGATATGTATATTTGTGAGGAAAATTGTTCCTGTGTATAATTCAGCGAAGTACGCAGTTCTTTGATTCTGCTGCCAAGTTTCTTTAAGTCTATCAAATATTCGTCCATAAAATCCCCCATACTCCAATTTATTGCGTGCTTTTTAGCCATTAAATATATCATATCAATATTTCTATAAACTATTATTTCTTATAGAAATAAAAATATTGACTAATAGTAATAATGGTGATAAAATAAGAAATTGTTAAGGAACTGTTATAAAAAACTCCTTCTCAGCGGATGAGCAGTTCCTAAAACGCTAACTGCAGACTTTCGAAGTCTGTGAATCATAGATTCTGAGAGTCTGCTAATTTAAATATAGGAGGAATACAACAATGAAGATGAAACAAACAATTGCTGCCATACTTGCAGCAACAATGGTAATGTCAACAGGCTTAACCGTCTGCGCAGCTGGCTCTGGTTCCGCAGCGCCGGTAAGTGCAGAAAAGACGGAAAGCTCATCAGACAACGGAAGTACTTCGACAGCCGCAGCGACTGTAAAAGCATCTGGGGCAGAGGTTACTGTGGCAGGTTCTAAGGTGAAGACATCCATAGCAGGCGCATATGCAGCTCAAAAAGTTCAGGGTGTGGCAGTTGTCAATTCGTTGGCAGATGTCAAGAGTAAATTAAATTTGTCGGGAAGCCAGACACCTTATGTTATGATCTTTGATACGGATGTCAAGAAAAGCAGTAAGGCTATGGACAGTGTGAATGCAGCAATCACTGCTATGGGAGGTGGTGAGGTTGCGGCTACATTAAATATTGACCTTGGCGCCAAAGAAAAAGGAAAGTATGTCAGTCTGTCAGACGGTTCTGTAGGCATGGTGGTTGGTTTGCCGAAAGAGGTCGACACTGCAAAATCTGTAAGCGTCGTGTGTGTACGTCCTGGCGGAAAAACCACGATATTAGAAGATACAGATACAAACCCGAAAACAGTAACATTTGAAGTGCAGGCCGGACTGGGAACTTATGCGATTGTAACAAAATAAATGGATAGTTGGCATAGTCACCGGATTCGTCCGGTGACTGTGATTATATGGGGAGATGTAATATCATTCCAAGGAAAAGTGTATTTTGGAGATGGATTGGGCAGAATAAGTATTTGATAGTGTTTTATGGATTGCTCTTTAGCTTTTTTCATTTTAGCATCTATAAGCTTTATGGGTTTGCTATATTTCCAGACGAGTTCAGCTATTGGGCATATGCGGCAAAGGCGGCAGGATATGATTGGTCAGAGGTTGTCTCTTTAAACTCGTTTTACTCGTGTGGATATAGTATTTTACTGTTTCCGATATTTTGTTTTTTCAGGGATGCTCTGACTGCCTATCGCGCTGCCATTGCACTAAATTTTATATTGATCGGTATCGCATATTGGATACTGTACAGGATATTGCACATATTCAGGCCTGACAAGAGGGAAGAATGTCAGATCTGTTCTGCAATCGCTCTGTTTTATCCCGCTGTCCTGTTCTATGCGCAGACGACAATGGTGGAGACTTTGCTTGTGTTGGGATATCTTGTATTGCTGTGGTTATTTGAACAATATCTGAGAAGGCCAAGTTATCTGAACATTATCCTGCTTTTGACAGTTAATACTTTTATGTACTTCGTGCATATGCGCACGATCGGTATCTTCGCGGTTTGTGTAGGTCTGATGATTTTTGCGGAAGCCAGGTGTAAAAAGGATTACAGGAGAATTTTATTCATTGTCATAATGACAATTGTGTCTCTATATATAACATCAGTTCTCAAAAAAGTGACAACAGCATATTTGTATCAGAATGTCAATCAAGAGCTTTATAAAGTCAATACATATGGAGGACAGTTTGAAAAAATAAAATATATCTTTTCAAGAGATGGGATAACCGCGTTGATGGCTGGACTATGCGGTAAAATCCTGTATATGGGGTTATCAACATACGGAATGGCCTATTGGGGCATTTGTTTTCTAACAAAAAACTGCTATAAAGGAATTTGTCACAGAAAAGGTTGTGGTGGAATCATGGAAGCTTTTATATTGTTGACAGTTCTGTCTCAGATCATGATCAGTGCGATTTACAATGTAATTCCAGACAGTTATGACAGCGTTACGTTTGGCAGATATCACGATTTTGTTATGCCTGTATTGATTGTGGTGGGAATCAATGAAATGGTGTGTTGTCGGAGAGGAAAAAAGTACCATTTGATTATCATGGGACTATTTCTTCTAATGTTCACAATGATTGTATTGTATTATGTGACAGGATTGAAATTGAATGCAGCAAAAGGGTACTTTATGGTCGGCATGAGCTTTTTTGAGCCAAAGGAATTTAGTGCAGTTAAATTTTATTTGATATCTTGTCTGATTGGCATTTTGTGTATGTGTTGTTTTGCGTTATTATTTCTCATATACACGAAGTCAGGAAGCAGGCAGATATTGTTTTTTTGTACAGCATTGCAGCTGTTGCTGGCATTGCGGCTTGGGAATAATTATATCTATCCGTTTAACAGGCTGGCCTATCAGGATATCAAATTAGCTCAAAGGATAGAAAGAATTATCAACAGTGGAGAAAATGCGCATCATATTACATATATTGATTATAATGCCATATCCGCAATTGGACTGATGCAGTTTGCTCTGAGAGATCAAGCATTCCAGGTTGTTTCAGAGGATATGTGTATCTGGAATGAAACAATCGGAGAGAGATCAATCATTTTACTGGGAGCCGATGATCCGGTGTGGGATCAGCTTCAAAAAAAGTATAACAATGAGGTAATCAGCGGTCATTTCATACTGCTGTATAACGACGAGGAGACATTGAAATGAATAGAAAAATCATGTGTTTGCTGGCACTGCTGATCATGACAGTAAGCTTTAAATTTACGAGTACAGCGGCAGCAGGCGAGCAGGTGTTGATGGAAACACAAAAAGAGACGAACATCTATGAAAAAGCGGACAGGGATAGCAAAGTGGTGGTGACACTGGAAAAGGGGACACCTGTCATCTGTTGCGAAGCGGCAGACCTTGACGGCTGGTATGAAATCACCTATCAGGTGACAAAGGGATATGCACTTTGCAGTGATTTTGATTTGTATGGAGATGTTGATGGGATTGATGAGGGATTTCGAGATGTAGAAGAGGAGAATTTAGAGCAGTTTGAACGGATACAGGATGAACAGATGGAGAAAAAGAATGAATCCTTCTGGGGTGGCATTATGGCCGTGCTGATTGTGCTCATGTTTGCGGTTGGTGGCTTTACAGTATGGAAAAATATGAAAAAGGGAAAAAGGACAGAGGAAGACAGAAAGGATTTACGGACGTGAGGGAGAAATTCGACAAAATTATTATTGGTGCGGGACTTTATGGTTTATATGCAGCATTATATTGTGGTGTAAAGAAACAGAAGGTAATTGTTCTGGAATGCGACGCAGAACCGTTTCAGAGAGCTACATACATTAATCAGGCCAGAGTGCACCAGGGTTATCATTATCCGCGTTCCATATCAACAGCTATGAAATCGGCAGGCTACTTTGAGCGTTTTCATAAGGATTTCGCATTCTGCATTAACAGGGAATTTGAAAAAATATATGCGACATCTGCAAAGTATTCATGGTCTGACGGGAGACAGTTCAAAAAATTCTGCGAAGCAGCAGGCATTCCGTGTGAGGAAGTGTATCCAGAAGATTATTTCAAGGAAGGAATGTGTGATGGTGCATTTATAACAAGAGAATATACTTATGACGCGATGTTACTGAAGGAATATTATTTGGACAAGCTTTCGCGGTTGTCAAATGTGAAACTGCTGTTCCATCAAAATATAGCAACAATTGAAAAGGATGGTGACTATTATATCTGTCAGATGGTCTCCGGGCAGATCTATTTAGCACCCTATGTGTTGAATGCAACTTATGCGGGAACAAATCAGATTTTGAATATGGCTGGATTTGAGTCGTTTAAAATCAAATACGAATTGTGCGAAATTATTTTGTGCGATGCAAATGATCTGTTGAAAAAGTGTGGCATTACAGTGATGGATGGTCCGTTTTTCTCGATTATGCCGTTTGGGAAGACAGGTATGCACTCGTTGACCTCTGTTACATTCACTCCACACACGACAAGTTATGAGGAGCTTCCTGATTTCCCATGTCAGAGGGCAAGCAAAGAGAATTGTAGCAGACAACATTTGGGGAATTGTAATGACTGTATTGCGAAACCAGACAGTGCATTCCCGTATATGGAAAAACTGGCGAAAAAATATCTTAGGGACGATTTTGATTTTACATACAAGTTGTCACTGTTTTCAATGAAGCCTATCCTGATGAGTTCAGAAGTGGACGATTCACGACCAACAGTGATTCGGGTGTATACCCAAAAACCTACATTTGTGGGTGTTTTGTCTGGCAAGATCAATACAGTGTACGATTTGGATGAGGTGCTTGACAATGAAGGATAAAGAAAAGAATTTTGTTTCCGCGACAGTATATTTATATAATTCAGAGGAGGAAATAGAACGTTTTGGCAGACTGTTGATACAGACATTTGAGGACAACTTTGAACATTCAGAAATAATTTTTGTAAATGACAATTCAACGGACAACAGCGCAGAAATTGTAAAGAGGTTGAGCAGCATTGCCAGCACGACAAGCCTTTCGTTGCTGAATATGAGTTATTTTCAGGGCAGGGAAACAGCAATGAATGCGGGGCTGGATATGACAATCGGGGATTTTGTCTTTGAGTTTGACAGCACATTTATTGATTATACAGGACAAGAGATCATGAACGTTTATGCACATGCTTTAGGCGGATTTGATATTGTCAGCGCATCACCTGATAAGAATAAGCGGAGGACATCAGGGATTTTCTACTGTGTTTTTGACAAGTTTTCAGAGACGCCGTACCACATGTGCAGCGAGAGATTTAGAATACTCAGCAGACGTGTGATCAACAGAGTTACAAGCATGAACAATAAGATTCCTTACAGGAAAGCTGTGTATTCCCAGTGTGGTCTTGAGACAAAAAATATTGTCTATTCCGCTGTCATGTTTGATAAGAAACAGTCACATATTATAGACAGAGTAGAAAAGCGGTATCGAAGAAAACTTGCCATTGATGTCTTGTTGTTGTTTACTCAGCTAGGATACAGATTTTCAATAGGAATGACTACTATGATGATTTTTACAACGTTATTTATGATAGGGTATTCGTTTACAGTGTATTTATTTGGCAATCCCGTGGAAGGCTGGACAACAACCATTTTGTTTTTATCCTTTGCTTTTTTCGGTTTGTTTGGCTTGATTACGATTATTATAAAATATCTGCAGATTATGGTTGATCTCGTGTTTCGGCGGAAACAGTATTATTTTGAAAGCTTGGAGAAGTTGACGAAGTAGGTGGTGTAAAGAGCAAATGAGGGAGGACTTAGGTGAAAACAGGCACAAATAGAAAAAACATTTGGCTGTATATAGTTGTATTCCTTGTCAGTGTAGTGAGCTGTATGATAAGATATCCAGATTTTGAAACAACTTTATGGAGTGCATCTGATACGAACTATCAATGCCTTATGAATGCAAAAGCAATGCTCGAAGCTGACGAGGAAACCGTATCATTTTTACCACTGATTACTTTTTCCGAAGATACGGATTACGGACTGGAATATTCGTCGGGAGCATTGGATCAGAAGACTGGAAACTACTTTTATTATATATCGTTTCCTTCTTTTCCATTTGTAGTGCTCACTCTGTTTTTTAAAATAACAGAGCTGTCAGTAAATGAAGTCTCTTTATACATATTTTGCAGTATTTTGTTCTGTATTTCCGCTTTAGTGGTGGTGCGGCTTTTTGTAACTGTTTTTTCAGACAGATTAAATGAGTGCTGTATAGTATTTGTTACAGGGACAACCTATCTGTTTTCATACGAAATTATGCATTCTATGGGGTTGACTTACTGGGGACAGAATTGGTATATGATTTTCTTTCCGCTATTGTTTTTGGAGTTTATAAAGATTGAACACCTTGACAGACCGGCTTTTAAGGATTATTTCATCTTTACTGTTTTCGGTTTTCTGTTATTGCAGACAGAATGGTCAGGGTATTTTGCGTTGTTTGCTTTCTGGGCAATCAGTGTAATTCGATTAATAAAACATAAAGAAAGCAAGTATATCTATTTTGTAATTGGGATTGCTGTTCAAGTGATTATTTCTGCAATATTATTTGTAGTATTGCGTGCAAATGTAGTAGGTTTTCAGGAGTTTATCAATGTCATAAAGCAGAGATCAGCAGGGAGAATCAAAATATCTGATTACTCGCTTTTTGCCGTCGAAAAGTCGTTGATGTATTCTTTTGGAAATAGTATCATATTGACTGCTGCATTTGCTGTCTGGATGATATTATATAACTTAAAGAATAACAAGAGAATGTCTGTGAAAAAGGAGTATATTACAGTATGTGTCTTATTTTCTGTGCCAATCCTGGAAAACCATTTGTTTATGAATCATGCATTAACGTATAGCATGGATAAGATGAAGTGGTATTTTATCATTCATTTCATTCTAGTGTATAGCGTTTCAGAATTAATTTCTTTGACAAATGCCAAAAGAATTGTATTTTACTCCATTGGAAGTATTATGATGATTAGTTTGTTTTCTTATCTTTTTGTAGAAAACAATTATCGATGGCATGATGAGAGGTTGAAAGCCAGCAGTGAACTGGCACAATTTATAAATACGAATTATGGGGATAATGTTCTGGGACAATTAGGTGATAACAGTGTATAAAGATATTCTAAAATGCTATTTAGTCACGGAATTGTAAAAGAGACAACGATGAACAGCTTAATAAAAAGGGCAAATGATTATCATAAAAAATACGCAGTTGCTTTAAACGATTTAGATTTGTCATATACGCAAAAGTGGTATTCATCTGCTATCATTTATGACACAGAGAAAAGAAAATATATTGTGGCTGGTTCCATATGGAATCAATTTAATGATAAGATAGATGATTTGGAATATATAGAAGATGCTCAATATGTAGATATCTGTATGAACAATTTTGACAATTTTGTGCAAAGAATAATATTTCAAAAGGATAGTACCTTAGAAGAAAAAAAGATATTAATCTATCATCTGATAAATTGTTATGATTTGCAGGAAAATATTACTTATTTTATCGCAGAGGTGGAACATGTGCCAAGTCTTATTATGGCTGATAATCAAAATTCGGGAGAATGGTTGTCAGGGACTTCATTAGAAAGGAACAGATTGATTTTTCTTAATTCAGGTGGAAATAAAGAGTTGTTATATAATGCGAAACAATTGTCCTCAAATAGTATTGATGCAGATATTATTGATGTATTTGCTGAGGGAGATTTTATTTATGTTGATTTAGAGACAGATCAGATCATGGAGTATTCCTATCCCAATACGATCCGTATAATTTATGAGGAGGATTAGAATGCGCATAAAAAAGGAGGATATATTTTTTGTCCTGTTTAGTATCATTACTGCAGCGATATTTGCGTTATACAGGTGCATGAATGGTGATTTTGTAGCATACAACGGAGATTTTCAAAACTATAATATTTATAGAAGGCTTATAGCAGGGCAGACACAATATAAAGATTTTGTCAATTATCTTGGTAGTGGAATGATATTTATTAATTTTCCATTGATATATTTGTTTAGAAGTTTTGGAGATAGTGTATTCATTACAAATTTTACTACCAGCATTGTATACTCGCTTATTTTGTATATTTCTTTCTATACCATTCTTCATGAAAGAAAAAGAGTATATACTATTTCGGGAATCATATCCATTGCATCATTTATCATACTACATATGGGGTTCCATGGATCATTTTACTATAATTATGTATATGATATCGTGTTTATGGGGGAATTAGGGCATTCCATGCGTACAACAAGGGCTTTTTTGCCATTTATGCTTGTTGGCCTATTTTATGTTGTCAAAAATAAAGTGAGTCGAGAAGATTTGTTAATAGATATCTTTCAAACAATTAGGCTGCAAATTGTGGTTTATTTTATAATGGGTATGATGACAGTATGGTCCAATGATTATGGTTATTCCTGTGTGGCTTGTTTTTTTATAATTATGTTGCTGGTGAATCTATTTGGCGGACCAATATCACTGATGAAAAGAATGATAATGTATGGCACAGCAATGATCAGTACAATCGTCGGGATATTGTTATCAGTTACAATAATAACACATGGAAATATAACAGAATATATCTCGACAACATTGGGAATTTCACAATATCAGTTTTGGTATTATGGGAATTACTATAATAAATATTTAACTTTGCCTGATATTTTTAGTGATAAGAAGTATGTTTTTCTGACAATCTTTTTTTTCTTGCATAGTGCCTTTTTCCTTGTACAGGTTGTTTCTGACAGAATAAGTGATGATAGTATTTGCAAACTATTTCTTCATAGTACATGTTATTGTGCGTCGGTTGTGTATGTGGTTGGTTCAGGGGCGCACAATTATGCGGCTTTGGAATTGATAACTTACATTTTAAAAATAGGATTGTTTAAGGAATTACTGAAAAAAATAAATCGGTGTATAATAAAAAATAGACTTATTATATTTGAAAACGTTAGTGCTTGTTTTAGAGGGAGATTGTCACTTGTTATCAAATTCTTTAGAAGAAATTGGTTTTCTTTCTATTTGATTATAATGTTACTGATGTACTGTATTTCCATCAACATAATAAGAATAAATATTTCATATGAAAATAAAGATCAGATTGTGGGATTAGATGCTTATTCTGCAATTGGCGCAGGATTAGACCAATGTGCAGCAGATATTGATGATGGAGCCATTTTTTCAACATATGCGGGGGCATTGGAAACCATTAATGGTGTTTTTCAACCAACAGGAACAGATTACATTATCCATGTATTAGGGGATGAGCAGCGGAAGGAATACATAGAAAATTTTGTGAAAGGCGGTTATAAGTATGCATCAACCCTGAAAAACGAATATACGATTTGGGAATACTGGTAATATACGATTTGGGAATACTGGTCAATAAGGGTGAATTGGTATTTTTACAGAGAATTATATATGAATTATAATCCGGTAATTGAAACAAATTTTTCGGTGGTGTGGGAAAAAGCAGACGATGAAAATTCTTTAGACACAAGCGTGGAATTAAATTGGAAATACATAGACAAATCGACCTGCAGAATTGATGTAGAACTGCCCGATTATGAAGAGGGCGCTTATGTTGACCTGGAAATAAAGTATCATACCACATGGACTCAGGACAGGATGAAAGAGGGCGGAATGCGAAAGATTTTATGTATTCAGGACGGCGGGGAACAATATAATACCTATGGTGCGAATTGCTGTTATTATATGAAGGAAAATACGGAGGGCAGCTATATTCCAATTTACGTCAAAAATGGAAAAGGATATGTATATATTTCTTCCTATCCCATATCCTGTACAAAATTAGAAGGGGTGGAAGTTGCTGTTAAAAATGTGTTAAGAGCGCCAGACTATTCATTACATCTTACAAATTATACTGATTATTCTCGAAGAATTTCTACGGATAGCATTGCTCAAAATGGTACACTTTTAAAATTTGATAATACAGAATTTACAACGACTGTGTTGGAGAATGCCGGGAAGGTCAAATCAGGTAATGAGGTTGGTATAGTGGACAATGTATGGAAAGATGGAAATTACATTTATGTTTCATTGGAAAGTGCAGTAAAACCGGCTAGTTTTGTCTATCCCAATAAGATTGAAGTAGTAAAAAAAGAGAAGGTCTATAAAACTCAAAATTATTCGGATGATGAGTGGGTATGTGGAGTATCACGAAATGAAGGAAAAATATTAATAGATGCGGATATTGAGCTAAAAAAAATGTATGCTGTCAGGGGTGGGAAAGTGACAAAAAAAGTGATTTCGGCAGACCTGACCGAAAAAGGATATTGTTTATCACTGGAGGATAATTTTGGGATACAGATTTTTGCATATCCGCAGGAAATAGAACTCATATATAGTCAATGATAACGAAACGGTGTATATTTAAATAATGGAAAGCGGTTGTTTTTACTGCGAAAAATGTCTATAATAGGATCAGGAGCGGAGGTATGAGGAATGGATGTATTGAGAAAAGAAGAAATTTATACAATAGAAGACATTTACGCTTTGCCAGATGGAGAACGTGCAGAACTAATCGATGGGAAGATATATTATATGGCGCCACCCAATACCAGACATCAGAGGTTAGTTTCTGATCTGCATTATCAAATAAAGGATTTTATTAAGCAAAGCAACGGAAAATGTGAAGTATTTCCTGCTCCATTTGCGGTATTTTTGAATAATAACGATAAAAACTATGTAGAGCCCGATATATCTGTTATATGTGATAAAAATAAGATTACAGATAAAGGCTGTAGTGGTGCGCCGGATTGGATTATAGAAATTGTTTCACCAAGCAGTAAACCTATGGACTACTTTACAAAGTTATTTAAATATCGTACTGCTGGTGTTAGAGAGTACTGGATTGTAGATCCTATAAAGAAACGTGTAACAGTCTATTTTTTTGAAAAGGAGTCAGTAGAAGAGTATTCTTTTGGGATGGATATTCCGGTGGGAATATATGAAAGATTTCATATTAAAGTAGAATAGATATTAAATAAATAGTGTTTCGTGAAAAGCATTTTGTTTTGTGTGCAGAAGATGTGTATGAGGAAGGAATTGTGACAATACTGGAAATGGCGGTATTTATAATAGAAGAAAGTAGAGGAATTATGGGGAATGGAGATACAATATGAGTAAGATACTGTGTTCTACAGGGGCATTGCTTGAATATGGCGGAGATTATAAACGATTAGAAACGCTTTCCAGACAACTGGTATGCGATGGTTATGAGTTTATGATGGATTATCCATATTACGAAGAAGTGGATGCATTGAAAAAGTATTTTCAGGAAATAAAATTGTATATCCCTGTTGTTCACTGTGAAAAAAGCATAGGTGAAAAGATCAGTAAAGGGGGAAAACTGGATCTGATCGATGCGTACGAAAAGTTTAAGATCAACTGCGATGTGGCGCAAAGTATCGGCGCTGAAAAAATGGTGATTCATCTGTGGGATGGGCGCACTTCAGATACGAGCTTTCCGAATAATTTAATCGGCTATGACCATTTGAACAAAATAGCCCGCCAATATGGTATTGATTTATTGATAGAAAATGTAGTTTGTGCAGTTGAAAATCCAATGAAACATTTATGCGAGCTCAGGGAGAATTATCCGGATATTCATTTTGTGTTTGATACAAAAATGGCAGCATTTCACGGTCAATTGGATTTGCTATATGAATCAAAATACCAGTGGTTATGGCAGGATGGACATATTTGTCATTATCATGTGAATGACTATTCCGGCGGATATATGGATTGGGAAAATCTTCGGCCGCTTCCGATTGGAAAAGGGAAAATCGATTTTGCACATTTTTTTGAATTCATACATAAGACAGGGTATGATGGTTCTTTTACAGTGGAAGCAACTGCATACCGTGATGGAGGAGTAGTTGATGTGGAGATGCTGAATGAGCAATTTAAATATGTCAGAGCCCACATTTGATAAATATTAATATCTGGGAAATGCATATAAATTAACATAAGAAACTGTAGGAAAATAACTGACACATCTTGACTTGTCTAAATCTTCTTATGCTGCGTTGCCTCAATCGGCGTCCCCCAGTACACCTCATTTCACCGCCTTGCATAAAAAGATTTATCCTGCGTCATATGCAAAGTTAATTTTTAACAAGTTCCTAATGTGAAAAACCATAAACGATAGTTTTTCACATGGAAATATGCCGCTGGAGTGATATGTTGTGAACTGTAGATGTAAACATTTCCAGCAAACGCAATATTTTAGCGGAAATGTATATCTGCTAGTCAGATGTAAACATCTGAATCTTGCGGCATTCGCCAGATTGACATACAAGTATGTCAGCTTGGCTCATTGCTCACAGAAAATACAACATATACGGCTGGCTCATTTGTGGTGAATGGAAATTGGCAGACGTTGTAATGGGGAAAGAAGGTGATAGTTCTTTTTATTCGTATCCGTGAACAGTTTAGCACAAAGAAAGACGGTTGTATATGGAAATTACTTATCATTGGGACGGTGCTATCTGATTCCCGACCTCAAACTTTCGGATACAACTGATCGATTCAATAAAGTGGCTGTCTGCCCTTGTTGTTATTGTAGTGGATTTTCTGCTATGCAGAGATCAACGATGAACTCTGTAAAAATCACACTTTCATCGTTCCATTATTATAAGGGAATGTCTTGCACTCTTGACAAAAACAGGTATGTTTTGTTAGCATGCAATCAGTCGGGAAATTGAATAAGAAAAGGAGACAAAGCAGTTCATGGGAGATACGAAACGAGAGATTGAAGCAGATTGCTTTTTACCACAGACGGAGGAGGAAGGACAAAGATATGGCAGAAACAAGGATACAGTGATAAACCATACATATATTAACAGTGGTAGTTACCGAAGAAAATTTGATTTTATTTCCAATTCGTCTGAGTTGAACCGCCTCATATTTCAACTGTCGAAAAAGATGCTGGAACATAGGTCGGGAACAAAGTTTGAGGATATGTATTGGATTGATGCGGCGCACCGGACGGTGATAGCGGAGGAAACCGAGAGCTGTTCCGAAGAACAGATTGTATATTCAAACAGCATACGTTCCAAAATACAAAAGTATGATAATCTGATCACGCTGCATTCTCATCCGAACAGTTACCCGCCCAGTATCAATGATTTGAATTCCAATTTTATTAATCATTATGGTCTTGGCATTGTAGTCTGCCATGATGGAAAAATATTCAAATATGCTTCAAATCAGGAAATACGGGAAGACTATTATAAGATGGTTGTTGAAAAATATCTGAAAAAAGGCTATAATGAATACGAAGCACAGATAGAGGCTCTTGAGGAATTAGTCACGAAGTTTGATATTATGGTAAAGGAGGTAACAGAGGATGGTATGTGAAAACGATATTCTGGAGATTCCTGAAGAATATAAAAAAATGTCTGAAGAAGAATTAGATAAGGAAATAGAAAAGCTTTATGAAACCATGAAAGACCAAAATAAAGGTGAAGTCAGAGAAAAAGTTGCAAAGATGCCTGTGAAAATTTTCTTTTAAGGATTGTTGCCCCGGTTTGAAAGGAACCGGGGTTTTCAATCATCTTACCTATCGCTTTTTTTCTATTCATAAAAGTAAACGCCCAGTCGGTAAATTCCAATTTACGTCAGAAACGGAAAAGGATATGTAGAGCCTCATCTTTTGCCATCTCATGAACTGTGTCGTAAGATTCGCACCGCTTCAAAAGACTTTAAGACAGTATTTGCAAGGATTTGAAGGTATTGAAAAGGACAATATAAACAACAACTATAAACAACCTTCTTAGAAGTTCGGACAACAAAAGGACAATTTCTAAGGAGGTTTTATCATGACAGAACAACAGGTAGCAAAGGCAAGAAGCATAGCATTAGCACAAGAGCAAGCAAAAATACAGTTGCCGCCACAAAAGCAGATTACAAGGCAGACAGTAACAGAAGTGTATCAAGAATACTGTGAGAAAGGTAGGAGCGGAAAAGCCTATGCAACTTTCAAGAAACAAGATTCTTTATGGAATAATCATCTTAAAGAACGTTTCGGCAAAAGGCACATTGATGAAATAACAGTAGTAGAAATTCAGGATTATCTGGAAGAACAGTATTATACAGACAATAGGGCATATACCTATACAGAATTCTTTTTTAAAATGTTCTATCTGATATTCGGGAAGCATATTCCAGAAACTATATTGATGTAGATTCCTATAACAAATTATGTGTAAACAAAGATACTAAAATACATATGCCGAAACTAAAGATTGATGATGATTTAGATATTGTTTCTTTTGATGATAATGAGATAGAGCAAGTAGACAATTGTTTCAAGGGCACAAATGCAGAGACAGCTTATATGTTGGGGAAATATTGTGGCTTGCGAAATGAATGTTACGGTTTAAAGTGGTGTAATGTGGACTTGAAAAGCGGCATTATCACAATAGATAGACAAATGCAGTATCAAGAAGGGCTGATAAAATAAGTTTCTCTGAAAACCAGAAACGCAAAGAGAAAAATCTATATGTGCAGCAAATTAAAAGATTACTTAAAAAAGACTAAAGCGGCAGCAGGACAAGAACAAAAAAGAGTTAGCTTTACAAAGGCAGCAGAACCAGACATTTATACAGGATTTAAATGGGAATATGATTTTTTCTCTTGAATTAGTTAATTCGCCTGCCTAATGGAAAGATACAAACAGTAAATTCCATGAAATATCTTCCAGAACTTTACAAGGTGAACACAATATAGCTTTTAAATACCACTATTTAAGATATACTTGCTATTCTTTAAAATGATTTTTTTGGCAGCAGTTTCCTTTTTAGTAGTGTATTTATTGCCTTTAATTCTGCCTATCTGCTTTCCATTCAGCTTTGCGGTTTTGATTCCCTCGGAAGTCCGCTGATGTAAGTCTAAAACCTCTTTTTCCGCTTGTTCAAAAGCGATTCTGATTTGTTCCTTTGCAAGCGATAATAAGTATTTGTTGATTCCCTCTAAGATTAAGTCCACATTAGTACCAGTCATTTGTATATTGCTTTCTAAGGCTTTTTATAAGTATCTGTGTTTATATGCGGCTCTTTGAGAAAAACAAAGTCTATTCCCAAATTAAACAATTCTTCATAGAGTGTAAATCCTTCCTCTGCATTTCTTGACATTCTGGAAACAGAATCAAATATAATTGTAACTTCTTTTCCTGTGGCGGATTCTTGTTTCACCAGTTTATAAAGCTTGTTCCATTCCTTTCTGCCTGTTGTCTTAGTGCCTGTGAAAACCTCTTTAATGATGTGGGCAGCTGGATAAACTTCTAAGATGTTCCGCTCTTGTCTGTCAATGTTCTGTTTCGGTGTGCTGATTCTGCAATATCTATATTTTTCTTTCATAGTCTTTTTATCTCCTTTCGTACCAATTTAAATGAAGGTCTATAAAACTCAAAATTATTCAGATGATGAGTGGGTATGTGGAGTATCACGAAATGAAGGAAAAATATTAATAGATGCGGATATTGATTAAAAAACTGTATGCTGTCAGGGTTGGGAAAGTGACGAAAAAAGTGATTTCGGCAGACCTGACTGAAAAAGGATATTGTTTATCATTAGAGGATAATTTTGGGATACAGATTTTTGCATATCCGCAGGAAATAGAACTCATATATAGTCAATGATAGCGAAACGGGTTGTGGGAGGTGTAGTTGGATGCAAAATAGAATTCTTTTACAGTGGAAGCAACTGCATCTTCGATTGTATTAGTTATTTTTCTGCAGTCCCTGAGAATCAAGAAAATAAAAAAATAGATTGAGGAAAGTGAATTTTAGGTATATAATAAATCCATCTGAAAGATTCAGAGATGACAAAGAAAAGAGATCACGAGATAGACTGACGATATTTGTCCCTGCAGGAACAATCTGCCAGGGGCATTTTCTGATGTGGGAGGTATTTATGAAAAAGAAACTATTCATATTCATGTGTGCAGGAATGATGATGACCGGCTGCGCAGGTCAGGGAAGCGGGGAAAACAAAGAGCCAGAGGTTATCTCACTGGATTTAGGTGGGAATGCTCAAAGTGATGATGCAAACAAAGAGCAGGCGAACAATATTGCTGACAGTGACGCTGGTGAAATCGTACAATCAGGAGAAAATACAACAAGTCAGGAGCCGGAAACGGAGAGTGCAGCAAAAGACAATAATGAGAATATTCAGAATAATGAAAATACGCAGGATTTATACATGCAATTCATAAACAACGAAGTTCCAGTAAATATTGCAAATGATTATCCACAGAATGATTACATGATATTCGGTCTGGAAGGAGGAAAATCTTATACATTTGCGGAACTTGGGCAATATATCAATCAAAGTTATTTTGATCCTGCATACTCAGAAAAGACAGCATATGATTACGCACAATACACTTATGTGGACTGTCCGGACAGCAATTCCCAAAACTTTTTAATCAAATTTGTCGGATTGAATATTTATACACAAGGCGATGACAGTTTTGCTGTCTTTGTGATTACAGAGAATAATGGGCAGTTGTATCTGACAGGTGAATATGAGTGCTGGGCGCGCAGTTATACAGAACAGTATCGTAATGGTCTGTGCATCAATGGTGGTTCTGCAGGAGCCGGAGATCACTATTCAGGTGAATCCGTTATTTTGTCCAATGGTAAAATAACAGATATTTATGGAGTAGAAACGTTAAGTGGATGGTGGACAAGTTACGTCAGTGAGACAATCTTTAATGAAGTTTTTGACGAGAATACGGAAGTACCACTGGAGGTATCGATTTATACAATTGGCGAGGAAAAATATTATACATATGATTTTTCAGAGTGTACAGATGACCAGGTAATCCTGTGCGAAACCTATATCGACAGATGCCGGGACGAGGTAGGAATCAAATGGGTTACAGATGCGGAAATAGATGCAGCTATCCAAAAAAGATGCAGCGCAATAGGTGTGAGCGGTGACACGATTGGGCAGCAGGAAATGGTAACATGGACAAATGTTTGAAACGTTGCAATTCACACCTATGCCAGTGTTAATTATTTTTTAAGCTATTGAGGTGTGAATTATAACAATTTTTGCACACAAAATGCTAAAG
>JAIEEY010000114.1 GCA_029067205.1 Lachnospiraceae bacterium | reverse complement strand
CATCACCGGTTTCTGCATTGGATTTTACCTTCCAATTACTCATATTGCCGAATAACCCCAATAAAATACCATGGTAAAAATTCTCTTTCATTTCTTTTTTTATGTTGTTATCACGGATACTAATCGTTTTTTTCAAATATGACGTAAACCCCTTCTCGATAGCATCTGTATCATTTTCCTGAAATGCCCTGCAGAAATCTTTCAGTTTTTGCACATCTTTTTGGGTTTCTGTTTCAAACCATTCCTGTATCTGCTCCTCAAAAATCCATTGTATCTCTTTATTTGGAATAATGAGTTCTGTCATACTTTCATGATCTGTTCCAGATTGCGTCAGGTAACCTGTTGTATAAAGAATACTCCATAGGTTGTCAACCTTAGAGTCCAGATCTCTGTAAGTCAGTTCCTGCCGTATTTTCTTTTTAACACTGCCTCCATTGATCAAGAGTTCGATTTCATCCTTGGTAGTAGCGTCTGCCTTAGATATAAATCGCCGAATAATATCATTGCTGCTTGTATTTACCCAATAATTCTGTGGTTCTGTAGTATTTTGGTCGCACAAATCATCACAGTACTTGATCACGTCCCATGGGCAGTATATCCCCAGTTTTCCAAATTGGTATCCGTCATACCATTCTTTGATGGAACCATAGTGTTTCATAAGCCCATAATATTCTAGTACCGCTCTGACTTCCTTGTCAGTAAAACCAAAATACTCATTATAACGTACATCTTTTACTGTATAAACACTGAAATTATTGAGTCCAGTAAAAATACTCTCTTTGGATATTCTAAGGCAACCTGTAAGAACCGCAAAATGCAAACTGCTGTTTGTCTTGAGGGCAGTTCCAAATAAAGCCCTGATCAGCTCGACCATGGCATCATAATATTGTGATCGGTATGCCTTATCAAGGGGCACATCATATTCGTCAATAAGTATAATTGTTTTTTGCCCATAGTGTTTGTGCAAAAGCCTTGACAGTATCAGAAGACTGTTTTCAAGTAATTCATTTGACATTGTAAATTCGCCACAATCGTTTAGTTCAATTATTTTTTTATACTGCTTATGATCTATATCTGATAATTTGTCACTCTGCGCAAGAAACAGGAACCTGGATGCCTCATCACCGATAATGGAACACAGTTTTTTCTTTGCTATTTCAAAGGTATCACTGGCAGCATTTTTTAAACTGATAGAAATAACTGGAAATTTTCCCATATAATGATCACAGAGTTCTTTTTCGCTTGCAATTTCCAATCCATCAAATAATGTGCTGTCGCTGCCAGTTTCAAGGAAAAGTTTTAGCATGCTCATATTCAGGGTTTTTCCAAAACGCCTTGGGCGCGTGAACAGGTTTACTTTTCCGTATTTTTTTAAAAGAGTCCGAATCAGTCCTGTTTTATCAACATAATAATATCCCATTGTACGTATTTCTTCAAAATCTTCCACACCTATGGGAAACTTACGTTTTTCTTCCATGCTATACCTCTTTTCATGAAAATGCCATGCTATCATAGCTTTCCTTGTCATTTCCAATAGTATACCATACATCATTATAGAAATCACATATTATTTCAATCAAAGGGGATGAGATTATACAGTTAAAATTTCCCGCCTCCGCCGCCATGTGTCGCACCAGAAGAAGATGTATGTGTCCGGGAACCACCTGAACTTCCTGAACTACTCGAGCTGCTTGAACTGCTTGAGCTGTTATTCTCAGGCTTTTTCCTGCGGTCAACATGCCTGTAAAGAAACAAATCATTCTTTTTTGTTAGTTGCAGACTTCCCTGTTTGATGTAATTGTCCGCCGCAGACTGGCTGTGCACCGATTTCAGCTGTCCTCTCATGACTCCCGTCGCGATCAGAGATACGATAAACACAACCACCAATGAGCACAAAAGTCCCCAGACAGGCTCAAAGGATTTCTCCGGAAGATTGTCAATATCTTATGGATCCCCTGTTTTCGCCTGTGTTATGAAATCATCACACAACTTTGCATAGTTTGTGAACGCCGCTGCATAATCACCTGCACTCAGATCAGACACAAATTGTTCAGAGATATACTCCCGCCCTCCGTCAGTGATCGCCCTTATGCCGTATCCGCGTGTCGATATGTACCATTCTCTCTCGCCCATACTGATCAAAAGAATGATTCCATCCCGATTATCTCCAAATCCATAGCCGTTATAATCATAAAAATCATCCGTATATACCATGACCGTCTCACCCTCCATAGAGTCGACTGTGACCACCACGATATCAACCTGCTGTCGTTCGCTGATCTCATCCAGCCTGTCTAACAGATCGGATTCTTCGCTGTCTGAGAGCAGGTCAGCCATATCCACAAGTCTAGGCAGATCACCGACCATCTTTCCGGTCTGACCGTTCATGGCAAAAGGTAATTCTCACCATTCCATGTAGTGCTCAAAAGCCATACCGGAAAAAGAGCATAAGATACTTTGGCGTTCTGCAGCTGAATACTGCCAGTTTCCTTTGTAACTGTTGTATAACCTTTGACAGTTTCATAAAAAGCATCTTCTGTGCTTTTCCTGATCCGCTCATTGGCACGTGCTGCACTCTGCGTTCACATCATATTTATCTGCCATATAACCCGCTAGATATGCTGTCTGGAAATCTACAGCCTGCGAGCAGTGCACCGATTTTGAACACAAAGAACAGTTTGCCCCTCAACCGTCCTCTTGGAAGTTTGTCTGTGTGGTAGTTTCTCCGCAGGCCTGATGGCAGGGTTTCAACACCATTGCGAAACCTGGCGTAATCCGCGCCCTCCTCTCCGCTCATCATCCACTGTGTTTTTGCACGGTTGATGGAGGAAAGCGACAGGACAAACGCTGAAATGCGCTTCCCCCTGCCTGCAGGACACTGTTCCCTGTATGGACAGTTCCCACAGCAGGCAGAAGGAAATGTCACACGCATTTGTCCATTTTTATATGGCCTGCCGCAGGAGACGGGTTCTATGCCGCCCGGACAGGCAGGGATTGTTTTCCCGTCGTCCGATAGTTCAAAGCCCGCATAAAAGTCATTTGCTTTTTTCCCCGGCATATTTGTTGAAACGATATGGACATTTCTGGTCTCTGCAAGCTTCTGGTTTCCGGGGGTTGGATAAGCGCCGTCTGTTGCAATGGTTACCGGTTCTTCGGCTGGCTCCATTGCAGTAAGTGTATCCGCCAGAAACTGACTGTCGCTGTAAGTGTTCTGTTCGAAACGGTAATCTGTTATAACGGAGCCGTTTTCGCCAACGGATTCTTCCATGTTTGCGACATAGCCCCGGTGTTCTTCCCCTGCCTTGCTGCGGAATGTCGCTTCCGGGTCTGACGGGTTCTGGAGGATGGACGAATCCATTGTCCCATCCTCATGTGTGGCGAGCCGCCGGCTGCCATCTTCCCTGACCGTCTGCTCAGAAATGCAGCGGCTAAAGAGCTAGTACTCTTTCCAGTTAGAAAGGGAAAAAATACAGGTGTGCATCAGATCATTGCCAGTTTCCTGCTCATATTTACAGCACCTTTTACGAAAATTCTGAAGACTCTTGTCAGAAAGGGGCTGTTCCTCAAAACTTGTGGTGTGTAGGGCGTATTGAAGCCTGACATCCAGCATGAGGCCTTCCACGATATCGTCATCGGAATAGTCCAGCAGTTCCTTGATGATGCCTGCGCCGATTGATTGCCCTTCTCCACTACTCGCTGCGCGGGACGCGTGCAGCGAAGCTGCTAATTTCCTTACGCGTCCTTGTGCATAAAAAGACGGGAATATTGGGCAAAACCCAATTCCCGCCTTTTTAATATTGTACTTTTATTTCATATGAGCAGAGTACCGTCAAACCTTAGTTTCTGTCTATGCTATAAATGTGTATCCATCAATTGAGTCCTTGATGAGACTTAATATATATTCCCCAGGCACGTTCTTAACTGTTACAACTCCAAGATCTCCCATATCGAACGAAAGCTCGCCATCGTCAAGCTC
>JAIEEY010000113.1 GCA_029067205.1 Lachnospiraceae bacterium | reverse complement strand
ATTTGATACAGCCAAGACTTATGAGCACGATCGTTGACGAGGGTGTACTTGGACTTTCTAACGGAAATGCAGGGGACTTGCATCTGGTGATCACAACTGGGATCAAGATGGTTGGTCTTGCGCTCTTTGGATGTTTTTGCGGTGTGATGTCAGGTGTGTTTGCAAACTTGTGCAGTCAGAATTTTGGAAATGATGTCAGAAAAGATGCATTTCGCAGGATCATGTCACTATCGTTTGAGCAGACAGACCGCTTTTCGACGGGTTCTCTGATTACGAGAGTGACAAACGATATCACGCAGCTGCAAAATCTTGTAATGCAGTGTATTCGGGGATTTGTGCGTACTTTCCTGTTGTTTGTTGGCGGGATTGCCAGTATGCTGATGCTGGATTTAAGCTTTGGCGTTGTCGTGGCGTGTGCACTTCCTCTTGTCATTGCATGTGCTGTATTTTTTCTGGCAAAGGCAAGTCCTAAATTTTCCATACTACAGGAAAAACTTGACAAAGTAAACAATGTCATGCAGGAGAACGTGTCTGGTGTGCGCGTTGTGAAGGCATATGTGCGTGAGGAGTATGAACAGGAACGCTTTGACAGTGCAAATATGGGACTTGCAGGGACACAGCTTGATGTGCTTTTGCTGTTTTCCTACATGACGCCGATTATGAATATCATATTGAATATTTCCGTTGCGGCAGTCATTAAAGTGGGGGCAGTACAGGTACAGGCCGGCGGCATCACGCCGGGAAATGTCATGGCGGCTATTACATATGTGACACAGATATTAAACGCTATCATGCGCATGACAATGATCTTTCAGACAGTATCGCGCGGCGCTGCTTCTGGAAAGCGTATTAAGGAGATACTCGACTGTGCTCCTGCAATCTGTGATGGAGAATATGATACAAGTGTTATAAAAGCGGACAATGCTGTAAAAGGAAAAATAGAGTTCCGCAATGTATCGTTTGCCTATTCGGGTATGCGTGATGAGCGGATTCTGAAGGATATTAGTCTGGTCATCAATCCAGGCGAGACCTTTGCCATACTGGGTGCAACAGGCTGCGGCAAGTCGAGCTTTGTCAATCTGATCCCAAGATTGTATGATGTCACAAGCGGTCAGGTTCTTGTAGATGGCATTGATGTCAGGAGTTATCCGCTCAAAGAACTTCGGGATAAGATAGCCATTGCGTTACAAAAGAGTGAGATTTTCAGTAGTTCAATTGAAGAGAACATCCGGTGGGGAAAGCTGGACGCAGATACCAAAACACTTGAAAATGCAGCAAAGACTGCACAGGCATGGGAATTTATCAGCATAAAGCCAGAGGGAATGAAGACGCAGGTGACACAGGGCGGTACAAGCCTTTCAGGCGGTCAGAAGCAGCGTCTTGCAATCAGCAGGGCAGTTGTCAAGGATGCTGAGATCCTGATTTTTGATGATGCGACCAGTGCGCTTGACCTCAAGACAGAGGCAAAACTCTACGATGCATTGAGGAGAAGATATGAGCATATGACAAAGATTATTGTCGCGCAGCGAATTGCCTCTGTCAGGGACGCGGACAGAATCGCAATCCTTGAGAATGGAACAATCGCAGCTTGCGGAACACACAATGAGCTGATGGAGGCCAGCCAGATATACAGAGATATTTATTATTCACAGTTGAAGGGAGGTGGGGAGCATGGCTGACAATCAGGCAAGCTTAAGTAACTATAAGGTGCCGGGAATGCGTGGAACGAGACTTGGGGAGCGTCAGCGAGAAAAACCAAATGATGGAAAAGGAACCATGAAACGGTTGGTCAGATATTTTTCACGTGAGAAAATGCGTATTGGTGTGCTTGTTGCGGCGGTGTCCATTGTTGCGCTGTGCTCGGTATACGTGCCAAATCTGCAGAGCAGGGCGATTGACAGCATTGCGGCAGGCGACTATGGAGTTCTTGGTCAAGTGCTTGCGATGATGCTTGCAGTATATCTTGTAAACAGTTTCTTTACTTTGGTACAAGGCAGAGTAAGTGCTATCCTGAGCCAGAGCATTGTGAGACGCATGAGGACAGACTTGTTTGGAAAGATCGTGAATCTTTCAGTCAGTTATATAGACAGCCACCCGCATGGCGATATTATGAGCCGTATGACAAATGATATCGAAAATATTTCTAATACGGTCTCACAGTCCCTAAGTTCGCTTGTGTCGGGCGTGCTGACTATGATTGGAACTGTTGTGATGATGGTATATTTTTGTCCGAGGCTTGCACTGCTATCCTGTACTACTGTGCTTCTAACATTGCTCGCGACAAAATATCTGTCTAAGGCGATGCGGATGTTTTTCAGGAAGCGGCAGGTTATTTTAGGTGAACTTAACAGTACTGTGGAGGAAATGGTGGGTGGATACCATACAGTGACCGCCTACAACCGACAGGAGGAGGTCATCGCACAGTTTGACAAAAGTTCGGATGCACTGACAAAGACAGGTATCATGGCAGAAATTTTTGGAGGTTCTATGGGACCAGTCATGAATGTCATTAACAATATCGGTTTTGTGATTATTGCTGCTTTTGGAGGATATTTTGCAATCAAAGGTGTGATCTCCATTGGTGTTATATCTGCATTTATCGTGTACGCCAAGCAGTTTGGAAGACCGATTGACGAGCTTGCACAGATTTATGGACAGATACAGACTGCCATAGCAGGCGCAGAGCGTGTTTTTGCCATTATGGATGAACCAGAGGAGGATAAATCTGGAGAAAATACGATGGAAAACATTGTTGGAAATATCAGTTTTCAGAATGTGAACTTTTCCTATGTAAAAGGAAAACAAGTGTTGAATAACTTTAACATTGATGTGAGGGCTGGACATAAGATCGCGCTAGTCGGTTCCACAGGCAGCGGAAAGACGACAGTAGTAAACCTTCTAATGCGTTTTTATGATATTGACAGTGGGGCGATTGCGATCGACGGCGTCAATATCAGGGACATAGACTGCAGAGAGCTTCGCAAAAACATAGCAATTGTTCTTCAGGATACCATACTGTTTGCCGACAGTATCCGCAATAACTTAAGATATTCCGATGAAAATGCAACGGAAGAGGAGATATGGGAGGCTGCAAAGATGAGCCACTGCCATCAGATGATCAATCATCTTCCAGAGGGGTATGATACAGAACTAAGCCAGGCAGGATTTAACATTTCTCAGGGACAAAGGCAGCTTCTTGCGATTGCGCGAGCATTTATCGCAAAGCCAAAGATATTGATTCTCGATGAGGCAACCTCAAGTGTTGATACACGTACCGAAAAGAATATCCAGGATGCTATGGTGCGGCTGATGGAGAATCGCACCAGCCTGATTATTGCACACCGTCTGTCTACGATCCAGGATGCGGACTGCATCGTAGTGCTTGACAATGGCAGCATCGTTGAGACTGGGAGCCATGGGGAACTGCTGGCACAGAAAGGGCGATATTATGAGCTGTATATGGCACAATTTGCGGGAAATACGACGTAAAGCAGAGGCTGCTGAGGGGACGTATACAGTTGGGAAGGGTGATTATCTAAAAAAGATTGCCAAAAAGGTATATGGTGATGAAAATTTATGGAAAGTCATCTATGATGCAAACTCAAATGTCGTAAAGAGCAATTATATTATTTACAAGGGACAGGTGCTTATAATTCCTGAGATCAGTAATAATTCAGCTCCGCCCCCGACACCAACCCCAGAGCAGACAAAACCAACCCCGGCGCCAACACAGCAAGATGAATTTGTATTGGATTATGATCAGATCGCTTCATGAGTTTCAGGTGGATTTGTTGGGATTAACACAGCAGGTGAAGCTGTTATTTTGGGTATTGATGCGGAAAATGAGTATGGAATCATTATCTTTGCTGATGACAACACTATGACTGCAGCAAGTTTTGTTGGACCAATCACTTATAATAACGAGTATATGACAATTTCTGATGAAGTAAATGGATTGGCACTTACTTATAGTG
>JAIEEY010000112.1 GCA_029067205.1 Lachnospiraceae bacterium | reverse complement strand
TGGATGATCCTCTCCCAGTACTCGTTCTCTTATCACTAATGCCTTTTTATACAGTTCCTTCGCTTTTTTGTATTCTGCTATATAACTCAGCAAATAGGCAATATCAAATCTAAGATCTGCCTGTTCCGTACTGTTTTCTCTAATCAATCTTTCAGATATATTTTCTGCGAACGGAATAAACTTTTGACACTCTAAAGCAGAACCGCTTGGGGATATTTCCAAATACTTTCGGCATGCTTCTATTAATCCATGATGTTTTTCTTCCTCTGGCTTGTATCTCTCAAAAATAAACTGCGCAAACACCGGATGCAGAGCATAACTCTCCTTATCTAACTGCAGCCATCCTTTTTGATATAAACCCATCAGGATATCATTATCCTCACTGACTCCTGCATCTGCAAGCAGCCATTCGTTACATGTTTCTGCTGCCAAGGGAATATAAGGGGCGTGTTTCAAAATCCACAATGATTAGTTGACAAATTACAGAAACAGATGCGTCCTATTTTGTCGTATTTAAAAGCTTTCCATGGCAATTTGTAAACATGCATTTGTCAACTAGAATTGAAACACGCCATATAAGGAAATACAGAAAATGCCTCCATAATATTTTGTTCTGCTTGTGTAAGTTTGGACAAGCTATATAGTTTCTCATAAGATTCCTGAATATTTATAAGTTCCCCGCCCTTATGAAATACCAACCGAAATTTCTTCTTCTCCAACTCTTCCCTAAGTTTTTTCACCGTCCATAACTTGGTCTTTGCTAAATGTGCCAGAAATTCAACCGTAATAGTATGCCTTCCTGCAAGCTTTTCAATAATATATTCTAAATCCTGCATCTCTTCTGCAGTTATGTTCATTCCACTACCTTCAAACCGAATGGTCTTAAAAATCTCCATACATTGTTTTCTATCAAGGAATCCAATCTGATATGATTCAAATTCATCACTAAATGATGTCTGTCTCGATGTCAGTATAATAGCACCTGGAATGGTTTCTAACTTTTTTAGACTTGGATCTTCACTTATAGACTTGTCCACATTATCAACAAACAACAAGAATTTCCCTTCAGACGCTAAATGCACCAATTCTCTCCATGCTGCTTCTTTATTTAACTCAGGGGTAATCTGCGTCTTATACTTCAGGCATTCCATCAGACTGCTATCCATGTCACCATTATACTCAATGTATCCAATGTGGCGAAAAAGTTCATCTTCACCTTTATTATGCCTAGTATAATATCCCTCAAATAACTTCCTGCATATCTGTGTTTTGCCGATTCCACCCATGCCGCTTACCAGAACAGCTTTGCATCCTTCCTCTATTTTCTGGCGCAGATCCTGTAGCTCTTTCTCTCGCCCCGCAAAATAAGACACTGGCTTTATATTAGTATTATGCGTAACAACAAATTTTCGTTCTGATTCCTTATACATTGCAACAGACAAATCACGCCCTGCGTATGGTCCTTTAACTTTATCAACATCTTCTTCCTCAAACTCTGGTGCTTTTCCCATTTGACGTTCCAACGCAATGTCCATTTCCCCAGATATTGCTCTTCTTCCATCTATTCCACCAATAGTCCAACATTCTTCATTGGGCATCCACTTATAGGATACCAATTTACCACTCTTCTTTTCTATATCAAGTTCTCCTACAAGAAAAGTAACTGTCGCATAGTTATCGACTCTCCCGCTCCCACATTGATAAGTAGGGATAATTCTTTCTCCACTTGAGTCAAAATCATATGCCCCTTTATGCAGGTGTCCACAAAGATAAAAATCTATATTAAAATCATTAAAAATATTCCAGATTTTTTGCTGATCCGCCTCAACAAAGTGTGAGATCGGATGATGTCCGATCGCTATATTAATACTACACTCTTGATCTTTCAATAACTTAATCTCATCATAAAAACATTCTTTTTCCAGAACTAAATTGCCTGCATCACTATTAGTTCCTGCAGTAAAAGCTGTATTCATCAGAAACACATTAT
>JAIEEY010000111.1 GCA_029067205.1 Lachnospiraceae bacterium | reverse complement strand
ACCCTTCATGAACTGGGCTTTACTATGGTTTCCGATCTGGAAGGTCATGACTATATTTCTTTGATACAAAAGTTCCCCACTCAACACCACCGTGTCTATTCCATTATTCAGGAACTTAATGATGCCGGATATTTACTGCCCCCGGACAATGCAGTGACAATTTACGATGTACCTATGTCTAAAAGGCTTTCCCATATTCTTGAGAGAAATTATTTTCTCTACTTATCCCAACTATCTTTATGCTCTAAAGAAGAACTTGCAGGTTTGCGCAATCTCGGAGAGCAAACAATGATTGAGTTGGAAGAAATATGTCAGGCACATCATATAGAGTTACGCTCTGTACATAGCATTAAAGAAAATTTGGCTCAATATCACTTGCCATTTACTTCAAGGCATTGCGAAGCACTTTATAAGTGCAATATTGCTTCTATTGATGATTTCAACAAAATAACCACGCATGATTTACATATCATATGCCAACAATACTACTACGACACTATGAAAGCATATTATATCTTAAAGGATAATGGAGTTGTCTTTCAGGCATGGGAAGATCAGTATCTGTTTAAACTTTTATCAGGAAAAATTGCTCAGAAATTGAGCAAACAATACCGTATTGATACTATTTCAAAGCTACGATCCTGCTCTGAAGAATATATTGAGAGTATGCCTTCGGCTATATTGCCTAGTGTAAAAGCGGTGTTAGAGAGAAGAAATGAATAATCAAAGGGAACAGGTTTAACATCTCCTGTTCCCTTTGATACAATCCTACATTTGCACTTCATAAAACCTAAGGAATACACCACTATGAAATCTTAACACCCATCAACAACTGCGACAACGTATCTGCATTAGGATTAAACATTGCGTATTTCTCCTTAAACGAAACAATTGCTTTATACATCTTCTCGTTAAGATTTTCAGGAACCGTATCCGTTCCCCTTGCTTTTTGTTCTTTCAGAAAATCAGTTTTCGAAGTTGCCCGTGAGCTGATTTTGGATATTTTTTCCATTTCTTCACTGATAATTCCACGAGCATGTTGATTGGTTTTCTCCATTGTAACAAAGTCATCTACCGTTTTTGTATACGCTGCATCCAACGCACTTAACTCCTCGTCTTTTGTGAGTTTATGTGTCCCGTTTTCATCTGCTACATACATTTCCCGTGTCCCGTTCTCATAACCCTGCACAATTTCATCATACAATTCTGCATATGCCGCTACATAACTGTCTGCTCTATCAGTAACGCTTAAAACGCTACTTTTAACATTAGCAGCATCTTTATTCAACTGCGCTGCCTTTTTTGACATTTCATAGCCATAGTCTACAAAACTGATTTTTTCGTTCTTTAACTGTTCTCTCTGCTGAAGTATAGTATCAGAAGTTTCTTGTCTGTCCTTATGTATACTCTTACGGTAAGACTCCTGTCCTTCATTAGAAATAGAAAGTTTTACGGGCTGATCCGTCATACGCTTAACACCTGTCTGCATATTCTCTCTCTGATTTTTAGCATCATTCTGTGCAATAAGAGAAGATGTAACATTTATATTGTTAGAAATTTTCATACTTACACCTCAATTCCCATATTTGTATAATGACATGGACGGATAACTTCTGGTAAAGGTCAAAGAATTTGAGCCAACGGCATAATCATAATAATAATTAAAATCTTCTATGTCTATTAACTTACCTGTTGCCGGATCAATAATTACTGTTACAGCCTTAAAATCCTGCCACAAGTGATTCTCTTTATATGCACCAGAACATACACAATGAACACTGTAGAAATTGCTATCCGAGTAAAATGTCAACTCCAACGCCGCCCTGCTGCTGACCTTCATAGCAGGTCTGGTTGAGTTCATATAATATATAGCGGAAGGCGCATATACATCATCGCCCAAATATACATGAACATTGTCTCTGTCCGTTATGGATATGTTATATGACTGGGAACCTGCCGAATTAGAACTGCTACTAGAATATGAATAGCTAATATCAATCGGGTTTCCATTCACATAATATACGGAACCAGAACTGTTAGTCTGAAATACAATTCCTGCCGCACTACATATACCAATTATATTAGCAGAACTATCAGCCGCTAATTCATTTACCTTTTTGAAATTGACAGTATATGTTGATGTTGTGGAGTAAACATCATCTTCACTTAATACTGCAAAATAATATGTCCCCGGCATAATCAGCACATCATTACTACTATCCCCAACTGAATATATTGCAGCATTGCTTCCTGATTTATTAGCCAAAAGCAGCGAATAGCCATTAGATGATGATATGGAATAATTCATAATGTATGCTTTTGAAACAGATAACGCATAAAAATCAATATCAAGTGGACTGTCTATTACCCCTGTGTAGCTTGAACCTATTGAAACACTTGTTGCCGTTGATAAAGCATCATTTACTTCATAATTTGCATCCTGTGAGCTTTGGAAAAAAGCAAATGCAAATTGTCCTGTTCCCTCGTATCCATTTACCGCAAAATAATATATCCCCTGCTCCAGAACTTGAGCATAATATTCTGTTACTCCCAATCCTTCTGCAGCACTTCCGTCAACCAGATCCAAAGAATATGTTTCTGTATCTAATGAAAACAAGTACAAATCAGCATCCAATGTTTCAGCCATCTGCAAAAAGATAGTTACTTTGCTTTTTTCATTGACTGCAAAGCCATACCACCGATATTCTCCTTCGGTTTCTATGGCTCCCTGATAAACCATATCATTTTCGACAAGATATGCATAATCCGGGCTTGTATTGGATATATCATCGTTTTCACTGTAGGGCATAACACCATCAGATAACGATAACTGCCCTCCGGCATAGCTTCTGTCCGCAGCATTCAGTGCTATTTCTGTAACCTCTTCCAGAGGCACTTCCTCATCTGGTATTTGTAAAAACTCCATCTGCCCATTGTTTTCAGACAATACATTCTCTGGTATTGAATCCAATGTTGCGGCATTAGCAGTTATTCCGCTGGAAAGCGAAAACATCACTGCCAATGCTAAAATTCCTGATAAAAATCTTCTCTTTTTTGTAGCTTTCCCTCTCCCTTTTCACTTCCTCGTATTCCTTTAGGGCTTCAGGATCATTTTTCTTTAAATACTCAATTTCCTCTGCGGTAAGCTCCCCACCTGCTTGAAGTTTCGTATCAATGTCAGTAGATTTCTTACCTTCCCGTATGCTGTCTGCCTGTTCTTGGAATCTTTGCAGCTCACGTTCCTCTACTGTCAGATTTTCCTTATTGCCTTTACTTATGTCCTGCTTCTTTTGCTGCCATTTACTTTCTAATGACGCAAGGCTCACGCTGTTTCTTATAGTTCCAGCAATAATCAATACAATCACCTCCCTGTTTTAAATAGGTAATTCCGTTTACCCTAATTTTATGTATTTAAATATATATCGACTTAATTATAACAGAAATTAGTAGTCATCCAACCTTGTGAAAAATGACCTTATAATTACACAACTCTTTCATATACAGCCATTTATCGCACATATATCATAACAATTTTATCAATACCCTTTGCAGAAAGTGGACATTTCTTGCAGAAATCGACCAATAAACAACTAAAAATCCTCTTGACCTGATATCTTTACAGTTCAAGAGGATATGTTCTTTTACCTATTACATACATATTTATGCTTTCATATCAAAGGATGGCTTCTCGTCCAAATACTCCGGCAGTTCTTCCAGTTCTGATTCCTTACCATTCTTTAGGGAACGGTACTCATTAAAATAAATTCCGTAAAATTCCTTTTCTTTTTCCCGTTCAGCCGGAGTTCTTTCGCAAGCCCATCCATACCCCGATCCAAGATATGTCAGCACCTTTGTACCTTGATAATAAATGTCAGCACCATGTCCTCCGCTTGTCAAAATCGGGCAGACAAGTGTGCCACCTCCTGCTAGAGTAAACTTCTTTTCAGCAAGATTACTGATTTTTCC
>JAIEEY010000110.1 GCA_029067205.1 Lachnospiraceae bacterium | reverse complement strand
TGTTATCATAAAATTATCCCCTTTCTTACTCTATATACAGCATAATAGAATATCCTTTTTTTGTCGGTAGCATGAATGGGGACAAAAAGGTAACAAGGAGGGATTTTATGGAACTTAGTTCTGTATTAAATGTTATTGTGCAACATAGTGATGATTTAGGGCTTAGACAGGCAGATTTGTATATGCTGCTTTTTGAAGAGAATGGAATAGACCTTACGTTAGATGTAACCCAGACTGCAAAGAATGTCTTTAATAAAGGTAAAAATAAGCGTCCGCTGACGCAACGTATTACTGCAAATATTATGTTTCAAGAAGGAGGAGCAAAGCTTCGTGAGCGTATAAGAACGAAATGGCTTTCAAAAGTCGGACGTCATAAGGATATTTACGATAAACTGTGCAATCAGATATTAGCAGATGAATTTTTGCCGGATAATCTAAAGGAAGCCTTAATTTCTTGTTGTGATCCATCAAATGATGACCAGCTTTCTCATTTCATCATGCTTTGTATCATTTGTGGAAATTACAATACAATTCAGCAAAAATCTAATGATCCTAAGGTGGGAGAAGATTATTTTAATGTATATGAATTTATTGAAATATCTGATTCATATGATAAGGAATTAGCATTATGGCAATGTTCCAAAAGAGAGTTTCTTGCATCCTGCAGTAAAGGAGGCCGTTTTGCATCCCTCAATATCATTCAGGCAATCCTGCCCAAGGGATATATAGTGGAGCCGGATTTTCCTGCCCGTTATATCGAAGCAGACGGTAGTATAAATTCGGTCATGGATATCTGTAAATCTAGTACAGAAAACATTGCTATAGTAGGTGAAGGAGGTATTGGTAAAACAACTTTCTTTCACCAGTTAATGCGCGAAGAATTTTTGGATAAAAATGGAATAGGGAGAAAATTCAGAACGGGATGTCCGGTTACTTTTTTCATTGAGTTAAACCGCTGTCCGGAACAGATTAAGGACTGGTATAATGAAGTCCTTGGGAAAACTAATTTCATTACGCGGTATATTGGGCAACTTTATGAGAATCATAGGGCTCTTGATATAGTAGATGACAAAACACTTGATATGATTGAAAAGGAATTTCAACGAACACCAGAAGATCATATTCCGCGCTATCTACTTCTTTTGGATGGTTTCAATGAGGTAAAATCCAATGATGGTTTTTCTGTACGTACTATGCTTAGCAATGAGATTTCCGTATTGAATACCTATCCGAATATCCGTATCATTACTACCAGCCGTGAAACACAGGCTGCCTATTATGCTTCCGATTTTAAAAATGTAAAGCTGATAGGATTAGAAGACGGTGATATCAAAACCTATTTTGAGCGCAGTAATATAGATGAAACCTTGATAGGACTATATATGTCCAATAAGCCACTATTAAAATGTCTACGTATTCCGCTTTTCCTTTGTATGTTTACTGCGGAAAGAGTTACTGACCTCATTCCGGAAACACCCGGCGAAATCTTGTATCAGTTTTTCCACAGGGATTCCTGCTTTTATAACATTCGAAAGCATGCAGCAGATACCCGTACCAATCCGTTTAATAGCCGTCAGACCTCTTTTGTCTTGGATTTTATCCTGCCTTATATAGGATGGCGGCTTGAACAGAATGATAGTTTTTCCGTGAATGATACTGATTTAGAAATACTCATATGCAACGCTATTTTATGCATCCAAAACTTATGTGCAGGTGTAAAATATATGCCTTTTAAGGATTTTGATTACAGGACGCAGGTACTGCTTCAGACTGCCGAATCCTTATACAAAAATGGATGCGTGAATGTGGAGGATATCATTATCTGCATATATGGCTATCTTGGTATTTTATATCAATACCAAAACATCACAGGGGATTTTAACGAACGGAACCGTTATTCTTTCATACATCATCATTTCCGTGACTATTTTTCCTCTATCTGGGATGTACAATTACTCTTGCTGCTCCAATGTATTAATGTTGGGCAATTTTTCCAGAAAAATGTAAAGGAAAGCTTGCCAGAAAGTTATCATGACTTTTTGAATACTTATTATTGGCAGCATCATAAAAAGGAATTTGTAAGTCAGATTTTGATGGAACACCGTAACCGTCCTCTGCTAAAGCAGGATACAGGGAATTGGTATTTACCAGAAGCGGAAAATGATGAGCAGAAAGTATTGGAACATGTTCTTGATTTCTGCAGGGAGCTGTGTACATCTGGATATGATATCCACTATCTGTTGCAAAATGTTCTGTCAGCTATCCTTCAGGGTAGGGAGGAATTATCCAGTATGAATTTAGGAGGGCTTGATTTTAAATATTGTAGCTTTTTCAATGTCACCTGCAGTAAAAAAGGTGCCACGGAAACGCTTTCCGCGAATTTTGATGGCAGTAAATTATATATGGAGAACTTTCAGCCGGAAGATCATCAAAATTCTGTTATTGATTTTTTATACCATAATATGCAATGTTTTACACTAGATATGAATGGGCAGATTAAATGTTGGGATGTTTTGTCCGGAAAGCTCGAATATGAACTGTCCTCAAACGACCCGATGGGAATTGCTGATTTTTCTCCTACAGGTTTTATGAAAATATCACCCAATGGAAAATACCTTGCTACAAAACAGCAGGTATCCTCTGCTGAGGGTATTCATATCAGTATTGGTCTGTATGATCTTTCACAACCAGAAAAGAGATGCGAACTTTTGCGTCCTTTGGAAGAACATAATAAATTAAATAGTTTTTCCTTCACTGGGGATTCCAAGGGACTTCTTATGGTGTGTGACAGCAAAACCATATATATTTTTTCTTTATATGATCATACTGTCTATGGATATTGCACCTGTAATGAGTTGCTATCCGAAACACAACTATATGCGGAACATATTGAAGCACCAATTTATGGATTTACGGCTGAATATAATCTGTATGACTGGGAATATGCAGATGATTTTTATGCTGAGGATAACAACGATTATAATGAAGATGATAATTACGAAGATGATAATTACGAAGATGATGATTACGAAGGGGATGATGATGAACTTCCTATCTTGTGTATGCTAGTAAAAGTTTCTGTAATGGATAGTTCCTTGGAAGTGTTATATACTTATACTGGAATGCCACAAACCATGCCTACTGCAAAGTATATTCCTGCTACAGAAAGTTTTCTGCTGTTTAATTATGATATAATGCAGATAGAACAGTTTTTCTGCAGCAATGGGAAAAAACGTTCTCTGTTTGAGGACCTGACAAAGGAAAACGATATGCCGCCGAATGCCATTCATGTCCATCCGGAGCATCCTGATGAATTTTATTTTATGTATCCAAGTAACTGCTATCTTACTAGTATAACTGCATCACGTTTTTCTGTATTAATGAAATATCCAATATCGGGAATTAATAAATTACTGACGGATTCTGATCAGGAACGTGAGCTTATTTTTAAGACATCTGTTGCGCCTTCTAATAATCGTTTTATTGTCGGTACAGATACCAATGTTTATGAGTGGAATGCAGAAGAGGACACCCTTATTCTAAAGTACAATATTGCATATTACAATTGTACGGACCTGATTACTGATCCAGAAAAATCACGCTTTTTCTTAGTACATATGTATAATGGAATTTCTGTTTTTGGAGGTTCTCCTTTAAAACTTGTAAACTCCTATTGTTTTTCTGACCGAGAATATTTTATTGGGTGCAGTTGTTATGAACCTTCTCGTCAGCTTATGGCACTGAATTTTTCAAGAGAGGATCATGAAAAGATTGTTCTGTTAAATATGAGTAATGGAAAACAGTTTATTTGCTTTTCAACCATAGGAAAAAATGAAAGTGTTTGTAATATGTGTTTTGATAATTCAGGGGAATGGCTTTTGATTACAACTCAATATCGGTGCATGGAATATCAGGTTTCATCCGGCATCTCACATCTGATCCTGGAACCATCAGATAACGAACGTATTGCAAATGCCAATTATATGGGCAACTACATTGAAATAGCCCTTGTAGAAGATTGGATTAATAGCTCAAACCATGTAGAAAGCCGATGTGAATTCTATCAGAGGAAGAGAATAAAAGATGAAATATATTACCGTTTTTCGTGGGGATATGTGTTGCCGGAACTGACAGATGACCTTTTCCCATATTTTGTTCCTCGACATGGAGATTTGGGAATTACAGGCGCTAAGTACGAAAATGGTCTGCAGGCTTATTGGGTAACGCAGGGTTTCTTTTTGGAAAGAGAGCATTTGAATATTCCGTTTCCAGAATGCTATAAGATTGAAAAGAATAAACGGATTTTTCTTCCTTCTCCGCCAGTTGTACTTGAATTTATATTTTACAAGCATGAACATGCAGTGTCAAAATACCAAAACAATGAGAAAGGATTTAGTTACGTTTATTTATCTGATGACTTGAAAAAAGCAATTTTCCTTAAAAACTCGTGTTATATATTTGTACATGACAACTACCGTAAATGTACCTACGAGGAAATAAAACAAGGCTTTGAAAAGAAAATTGGCGGTTATGATGGAAATGCTTGTTGGGAATTTGCTATTCCGTGGGAAGAATCAGACATTATAGCTAGTTACGAGAATTATCAGCTTATGCGTCTAAATGCTGATACTGGTGCAGAATTGCAACAGTTGGAATATACACCCGGAATTGCAATCTGCGGATGCAGCTTTTCTAACATAATAGCCGAACCAGAACTTAAAGAGGAACTGAAAATCAATGGCGGTATCATATAAACTGTATATATCTTATAATT
>JAIEEY010000011.1 GCA_029067205.1 Lachnospiraceae bacterium | reverse complement strand
TACTTACATTTTATCGCAGCACCGTTAAATAGTCAATAAAATATTCCCACTTTCACTTGATTTTCAGTTATTTTCATAATATAATTAGATAAATATATGGTAGCGCTTTCATAATTTGTTACATTTGAATTTATCACTTCATTCTGAGAAAGGTGGATACTCTCATGACAATATACGATGTTTCCGAGAAAGCCGGCGTATCCATAGCAACTGTATCGCGCGTGTTAAACGGTTCCGACAACGTCAGTGCCCAGACACGCCAAAAGGTTCTGGCAGTGATCGAGGCATGCGATTACACGCCGAACGCTTTTGCAAGAGGACTTGGCTTAAACTCAATGAATACGATTGGCATTCTGTGTGCCGACTCTTCCGACTTATATCTTGCCAATGCCATATACCATATCGAGCAGGAATTGAGGGAGAACAACTACAACTGTATCCTCTGCTGCACAGGCTACAAACTTGAGGACAAACAGAAATACCTGAATCTCCTCGTCAACAAAAAGGTTGACAGTGTGATTCTCGTGGGCTCCAATTTTGTTGCAGACAACGACTCCGAGAATGACTATATCCGAGAAGCTGCGGGTGAAATCCCAATCCTTTTGTTAAATGCGGACTTTGACTGTGAAAATGTGTACTGCAGCCTCTGTGACGACTTCAAGTCGACCATGCAGGCTACTTCCTATATTATTGAGACAGGCATCGAGGATATTCTTTATCTATATAACTCCAAGTCTTTCTCTGCCCTGAGAAAGCTGTCCGGATATCAGAGCGCGCTCACCCAGAAGGGTCTCCCGCTCCGCATGGAATACATGCAGTATTTTCCGGGAAACCACGCCAATCTTCCGGCAGTCGCAGACTTCCTGACAGATCTTGACAGTTCCCTCAGATATAGGGCTGTTGTTGCCGCGGACGATAATCTTGCCATCGGTGCCGTCAAGTTTGCGCACAAAAAAGGATTGTCCATGCCAGATGAGCTGTCCATTGTCGGCTATAACAACTCCATACTCAGCACCTGCTGTGAACCGGAGCTGACCAGTGTCGACAACCGTCTCGAAACCCTGTGCCACCATATCGTAAAAACGCTGATCGGCATACTCAACAATAAAGAAATGCCCCAGAAAGTCATCTTCTCGGGCGAACTGATTAAAAGAGGCACAACTCTTTAAAATAAAAAATAAAATGGAGGAATCAACATGAAATCTTTTATGGATAAGGACTTTTTGCTCCAGACCAAGACGGCGAGCGACCTTTTTCACAACTACGCGGAGAAAACACCTGTTCTCGACTACCACTGCCACATCAATCCGGCAGAAATCGCAAACAACCGCAAGTTTGACAACATCACGCAGGTATGGCTGGGCGGTGACCACTACAAATGGCGCTTTATGCGCTCCTGCGGTGTAGATGAGAAATTCATCACGGGCGACGCGTCGGACAAGGAAAAATTCTTCAAATGGGCTGAGTGTGTGGGCAAGGCGATCGGCAATCCGCTTTTCCACTGGACACACCTCGAGCTGCAACGGTATTTCGGTTACACAGGCGTCCTCAACAAGAAAACTGCCGAGGAAGTGTGGAGCCTCTGCAATGAGAAGCTCAAAGACGACAGCATGAGCGTGCGCGGTCTGATCAAGAGTTCCAACGTTACGCTGATCTGCACGACAGACGATCCCGTCGATTCACTCGAGTACCACAAGCAGATTGCGGCTGACGATACCTTTGATGTACAGGTACTGCCCGCATGGAGACCTGACAAGGCGATGAATATCGAAAAGCCCGACTATTTCGACTACCTCGCAAAACTTGCTGACGTGAGCGGTGTTGCCATCAACACATTCGCAGATCTGAAGAACGCATTGCTGAACAGGCTTGACTTCTTCGCTTCCATGGGCTGTTCTGTGTCTGACCATGCGCTGGAGTATGTGATGTACCAGCCTGCTTCCGATGATGAAATTGAAGCGATCTTTGCCAAGAGAAAGAGCGGCGCGACTGTCACAAGACTGGAGGAACTTCAGTACAAGACTGCATTTATGCTCTTTGTCGGAAAGCAGTACCACAGATTGAACTGGGTAATGCAGCTCCACTATGGCTGTAAGAGGGACAACAATACCCTGCGCTATGACCAGTTAGGTCCCGACACCGGATATGACTGCATCAACAATTATGCACCCTCCGCGGAACTTGCCGATTTCCTGAACGCACTCATCAAGACTGACGAGCTTCCAAAGACGATCATATACAGCCTGAATCCCAACGACAACCAGGCAATCGGCACGATCCTTGGCTGCTTCCAGGATTCCACCGCATGTGCCAAAATCCAGCAGGGCAGCGCATGGTGGTTCAACGATCACAAGACCGGTATGCAGGACCAGATGATCTCCCTTGCAAACCTTGGAAACCTCTCTGGCTTTGTCGGCATGCTGACAGACTCCAGAAGCTTCCTCTCCTACACCAGACACGAGTATTTCAGAAGGATTATGTGCAATTTGGTCGGAAACTGGGTAGAGAATGGCGAGTTCCCTGAGGATATGGAGACACTTGAAGAGATTGTAAAGGGTATTTCTTATAATAATGCAGTGAACTATTTTGGATTTGATTTGAAGACTGTATAATTATACACCAAACAGGGAGGCTGTCGCACTAATCAACGTGCGGCAGCCCTCTTTATTACAGTTTCACCACAATCTCCAGCATTCCGTCTGTGTATGCTGCAGAGATGCTCCCTCCCATGCGCTCTGTCAGAAGTTTTGCAATCGAAAGTCCGAGCCCGGTGGAATTTCTCCCAGTCTCCACGGTATAAAAACGGTCAAAAAGGCGTTCGACAGACACCCAGTCCAGATTTTGCGCACTATTGCGAAACGTAATGGTGCCGTCCGAAAGCAATTCGACGGACAGGGCAGCCTGTTCGGAATGCATGCCGCCGCTGCATGGTACAGGCTTACTATACTTGGCAGCATTGTCCAATATATTGCAAAATATCCGCTTTAGCGATCCTGTGTCCAGAAACCGCACCACTTCCTCATCCGCAATTTTGACTTCCGGCTCAATCTGATTTTGCCTGAATATGTCATAATAGCACAACAGACAGTCAGCCAGAAAATGATTTAACACCACTTTTTCCTGAGAGGAATCCACTCTGCTGTCAACCATCGTTTGCTGATTTGCCGCATTTTCCTGAGACGTGGACAGAATGATGGAATACCGAAACAGCTCTTCTGTAAGCAAATGCATCGCATCCGCCCGGTTGCGTATCTGTGCAAGATAATGCGTCAAACGCCCTACGTTCAACTCATCGTGTACTACTGTATGAATATCTTGTATTATAGAATTGTTTTGTATCTCGCATTTTGTGTCCTGACCATCACTGGTGCAGCGGCTGCCCGTTTCTGACTCCAGCTCCGCATCCAGCAGTTCCAGATAACCATAGATTGCCGTGAGCGGTGTGCGCAGATCATGCGAAATATTCGTGACAGCCTCCTTGAGCTCCCTGTCGCCATTCTGGTACTTGCGCCGACTGTCATACAGAACGCCCAATTCCCTGTTCATGCGCTCTGCGAACGCTTTGATATTCCTGTCATTTCCAGGAACATAGATTCGATTGTTGGTATTCTCTCTCAGACGCTCCTCAAACTGTACCCCGATCTCCTCCAAATCCCGGTACAGGAAAAATATCTTTACCACCAGAACCATAATGACAACCGCCCCTGCAACGCAGACCAGAACCCATGGAACCATCACTCTCCTCCCTTATTTCAAATCCTTTTTCCGAAATATTTGTATCCCGCTGCCCGATATCAATACCACTGCCGCCAGCGTACCAAATATCTGCAGTCCCGAAAACCGGCTGAAATCATTGTCATCCTCATTCAACGCACAGGAGAGCGCCAGCGAAGTGGGCAATACTGCTGAAACATATTCATATACTTTCCGCTCCATTCCGACCAGATATTTTGGATTTGGTACTTCCTCGATCACCCAATCCCCATCGTCCGAAAAGCTGTCCTCGTAGGCATACCTGTATTCCCCTATGCTGGAAATGTATATCCGCTGTGTCATTTCCGGCTGCATCAGACCTTTGAGTGCCGATGCCCCTGCTGCCAATAGAAGTATGGAAAACATCGCATTGATCAAAACCGCCTTCGATTTGTCAATTATTACCATTGAGATCCACACGGCAATCGCAGCACTCGTACAGATTGACAAAAAGGAAATTGCAACAGTCTCAGCCGGTCTGTACAGCCTGTTCCACACCATGTCTCCCACCAGCATTGTCCCCGCTGTCACTGCTGCCAGCGTATAGGCTGCCAACTGCGCAAACCCGGCACATAATATTGTAACCAGATTTGCCAGATACACCTTCATTCTGCTGTGCCCCACACTGAGCTTATTGCGCATCGCTCCGTCACTGTACTCAGTCCCTATGAAAAATCCGCTAAAGCACGCTATTGTGATTCCGATGAAAGTCATTTCATTAAAAAAGTAGGAATTCCCATTCAAGAACGGATATCCATTTCGGGTATTTACCTTCAACAAATAATAAGCCAAAACTCCCCATGCAAACACACCCGCTTCCATGAACCAGAAAAGCCTGCAGCGCCAAAGCCTTGCAAAGTTTGCCGACAATAGATTACGCATCTGCCCCACCTCCTACCAGATTCATGTAGTAAGTCTCAAGGCTCTCATTCTTCTCATGCATGGATATCGTCTCACAACCCGCTTCATCGAGCGCATGGACTAAATCCGCCGCCTTAATTGCGCCATAGACAACCGCCTCTGTGGCAGACGCCACCTTGTACTCCACCCCAATCTTATCAAGTACCATACACAGGAGCTTTGTGTCATTTACGGTCAGTCGCGTACACTTTCTGCATTCCGTCTCCAGCTCGGCGGCACTGATCTCCTTCACCATGCTGCCTTTGTCGATAAAACCATAATGCGTGGCAAGCCGCGACAATTCGTCAAGAATATGGCTCGATATGAGCACTGTGATCTGCTTTTCTCGATTCAATCTGAGAATCAGCTCCCGCATCTCTATGATTCCCTGTGGGTCTAAACCATTGATTGGCTCATCAAGCATCAGAAAATCGGGTTCGCCGCATAGCGCAATCGCAATCCCAAGCCGCTGGCGCATTCCAAGCGAAAAATTCCGCACCTTCTTTTTCCCTGTATTTTCCAGTCCCACAAACGCGAGCAGCTCGTCAACCCCGTCAAAAGAAGGCATACCCAGCACACGGTACTGCTCTTTGATATTTTCCCTTGCTGTCGCATCCAGGTACACTGACGGCGTCTCCACTACAGCACCCATTCTGCGGCGGCACCTGTCAATCCTTTTGTCCATATTTCCCACACCATACAGGGTGAACTCTCCCGCTGTCGGCAGCTGCAGACCACAGATTAAGCGTATCAGCGTCGTCTTGCCTGCCCCGTTTTTTCCCACAAATCCATAGATCGCACCTTTGGGCACATGCATGGACAGGCTGTTCAAAGCCTTAAAGTCCTTGTAGTGCTTGCTGAGCGCATTCGTTACCAGACAGTAATCCATTCCTTTTTTCCACCTTTCTTATTCTCCTACAGTACCTAAGGAACTGTTCAGAAATAACATGTACAACTTGCGCAGGATATTTCTTCGAGGGTACAGGTCAAAAAACGTAGGCGTAGCGGGCTACGGCGAGGCTTTTTGACCTGTGCAATCGGAGAAATAGACAAGTCAAGGTGTACATGTTATTCTTGAACAGTTCCTAAGCATCATAAAACACTAAATTCAAGAAACTGGTAAAGAAAACAGTAAAGATTTCGTAAAGATCTTAGATGGAAAACCGGAATCCAATCCCCCAGACTGCCTCAATGCAGTCATTTTTTCCTATATCCTGAAGCTTTTTCCTGAGATTGCTGATGTGTTGCTTTAAGGAACTGTCGGTGCAGTCCGGCGTATCCCCGCTGATATGGTCTAAAATCGCAGACTTCGAGAAAACCTGTCCTGCATTCTGCATCAGCAGCCTTAAAATGGCAAATTCCGTCCTTGTCAGCCGGACGGAATCGTCACCTGCACTGATTATACGCATCACAAGGTCAAGCTTCAGTTCCCCTGCGGTCAGTTCTTCTTGTTTTTGTGTGTCCTGCTCCTTTCGCGTATCAACAGTCTTTTCCCTCTTTCTAAGCTGCACTGCGACGCGCGCAAGCAGTTCCCTGATTGCAAATGGTTTGGTAATGTAATCAGCTGCCCCGCCCAAAAGCACATCCACCTTGTCATCTATACCCACCTTTGCACTGATCACGATAACCGGAATATCCTGTATCCGGGACAAAAGCTCCTCTCCTGTCATGCCGGGCAGCATTAAATCCAGCAGAATCAGGTCCGGTTTTTTATCTGTCCTATCATCTGCCAGTAAATACTGTGCCTCCGTACCGGAATACGCGCGGCAGGTCTGATACCCTTCCCTGTGAAGGCTTTCCTCGATGATATCCCCGATATGCACATCGTCCTCAATGATTGCAATTGTTTTTAACGTTTTCACTTTCTCAAAATCGATTAGCGGTATGGCAAAATCTGCTGTGTTTTCCGTTTTCTTCACAGTTTCAAAACCCTCCGGTCATATGTCATAATACCGTTGATCTCCTCCTCAATGTCCGTAAGCTGTGTGTAAACTGATGCACACAATCCTTCCTTTTTCAGCTGCTCAAGCCTTTTATCAAAGGCATTGTATGCATCTCTCAGCGCTTCTCTATCGCTATGGCTTCCGTATCCGAAATACTGATTGGAATAAGTGTGTCCCTCCACCGCAAAAGATATTCCGCCAAACTCTGATATTACATATGGCTTTTTGCCCTTTTTTGCAATCAGCTCAAAGAAATAAATATGCTCGCTCTTCACATCACCTGCGTCCTGGTCAAACCAGCCGCTGTGGGCATCGATCATGCGTGTGCAGTCGATTCCGCGCACCATGTCTGTGTTCTCCTTCGCATCAAACTGTCCCCAGCCTTCATTAAAGAGCACCCACATACAGATCGAAGTACAGTTGTAAAGCTGGTTTATTGTCTCGGCGCACTCCTTCTTCCATTCCTCCCTGCCGTTTTTGTCCGCCCTTGACGTGTATCCATAGTCATTGTCACGTTTATGCCTGAGCGGAAACAGCACTGTCGGGATATAACAGGTTTTTACAAGATTGTAAGTCGTTCCGCCGTTGATCATATCCTGCCATACAAGCATTCCAAGTCTGTCACAATGATAGTACCAGCGCATCGGCTCTATTTTGCAGTGCTTCCGTATCATGTTATAACCCTTTGCCTTGGCTGTCTCGATGTCGAAGATCATTGCCTCGTCACTTACCGGCGTCAGCAGACTCTCAGGATAATATCCCTGGTCGAGAATTCCTTTCTGATAATAAGGTTTGTGATTCAGGCAAAGTCTAGGAGTTCCGTCCCTGTCCAGCTCTGCGGAAAAACAACGCATGCCAAAATAACTCTCCACCATGTCCTCGCCATAGACGATCCTGAGCTCATACAAAAAAGGATTTTCCGGCGTCCAGCTTTTCTTGTCCGCGATCTTCATCTTTATGATCGCTTTTTCCTCTGGTGAGACAGTGATCTTTTTCTCATCTGCCAGCCGGTTTTCGTCAAATAACAGGATTTTGCACGGCACTTTATCTGGTATCGTATTGTCAGCAGGCACTTTTTCAGAAATCATCTTATTGGAAGCTATTTCAATGGCAACACTGTCGTCGTCGTAATCCGGTGTGATGCGCAGCTCCTGAATATAGGTCTCCGGCACCCACTCGCACCATACAGTCTGCCATAAACCACTCTGCGCAGTGTAGAACATGCCGCCATTTTTGAGCATCTGTTTTCCTCTCCCATGGTAAGATGTATCACTCTTATCCTGCACGCAGAGACGCAGTGTGTTCTTCCCAGTCTGTATGTATGCAGTAATATCTATGGAGAATGCCTGATAACCACCTGCGTGCGTTCCAGCCAGTGCATCGTTGACATAGACGCGGCACCTCTCGTCACAGGCGCCAAAATTTAAGAGCAGCCGCTTTCCTTCCGGAATCCTGTCAACCTCAATCCTGCGCTCATACCATAGGTACTCGTCTGGCTTCAGCTGGCGTTGCACACCGGAAAGATATGTCTCCGGGGAGAATGGCACACGGATATCGCCGTCCCACAGCACGGGTCTCTCGTCATCGCCTGTAATTGCGTACTTCCAGATGCCGTTTAAGATCGTATAATTTTTCCTCGCCATCTGCGGTCTCGGATATTCTGTCAGCACAATCTCCGTCTGCTCCTGCGCGATGCGCTCGCCCCATTGTGTAAACAGCTGTTGATGCTTTCTTTCACCTTTGTCCAATATCTTGTTAAATTGAAGAGTCTCCAGCATTTCCCTGATTTTCATATGTGATCATCTCCTACCAATGTGAATCTATCATGATTTCGTTGGATATGGTGTTTTTATTCAGTATACTCTGTTTTTATCCGAATGACAAGTTTGTAATCCAAACGTTTCGTAAACAGGCTGACGACAGTAAACCTATTTGTTATACCAAATTTGTTTGACAATAGTAGCACAAAACAATAAACTGCGTGAACCCTAGTACAAGGTGTGGAAATAATATTTCAAAACAAACTCAACTGTTCATACTTCTGAGGAAACTCCTGCAGATATGCAAAGCAGGCGCCCACATCATGCACGATGCCGTTCTTCTCACACTTTTCACGAAACAATGCCATCAGTTCCCGATTCCTGTCACTTGGAACTTCATACGAGTACCCATATTTTTTCCGATATTTCTCCTTCATTCCCGGAAAATGCCTGTCCAGCGCAGCATAGAAATACTCCCTGTCACCGTCGCGCAGCGTCACACCCATACCAAAGCAGATGATGCCATATACCTTCGCATCAATGCAATAGTCCAAAATACCCTCAATGTTTTCCCTTGTGTCATTGATCAATGGAAGGATTGGCGACAGCCAGACCACCGTCGGTATCTGATGGTCGCGAAAGATCTGCAGTGCTTTTACTCTTTCCTTTGTCGTGCACACATTTGGCTCCAATATTTTGCATAGGTTTTCATCATAAGTTGTCAGCGTCATCTGGACGACACACTTTGGCTTTCTGTTAATGCTTTCGAGCAAATCCAAATCGCGCAGAATTCTGGCGGACTGCGTTTGAAGT
>JAIEEY010000109.1 GCA_029067205.1 Lachnospiraceae bacterium | reverse complement strand
CATACTTCCCACACCAAAATCATGAGAATACGCTGACTTTACAATAAATATCCGAATAAAAAAGACAATGCCTCTGTTTTGATGTATAATATTGTTGCAACAATAAATAACACATCAGAGAAAGGCATTGCCATGAAGAATCATAACACAAAATCTTCCTATATACAACGGATTGATCTTAAAAATTCATATAAAACTACAGGCAGCAAAAAATCCGAAACCATTGCCGCTGATCCTCATGACCAGAAAGAATGCGACGCAGCAACAGCCAGATTTCTGAAACGGTTCGAAATTGTCAGGCTCCTTGGCGAGTGCGGCGCATATAAGGAAAAAGGAGTTCCTATAGGAGTCATCATACTCTATATTTTTAACCTCATATTCAGCCCCATGAGCATGTACTGTCAAATGAACAGCGTGAATCAGAGGACTACAGATCCTGTGGGGAACTGTTTATGTTGTTCTATCAGGGACTGCAGGATATCACTTTCATAAAATCACCTGCACTTATAGTATCTCTGTTCAAAGAAGGAATGAAGCAACCGCTTGGCATATCTGAAGACGAGATACAAGCGGTTGTAGATTATGCAGTATCTGCACTGCCTGGATATCTGCAACGGACACTGTCCGCGGCAAATGGTTTAACATTGTCTACATAGTATTATTAAGAGTCAAACCCACATGTTACAAGGGGTAATGGCTTATTTTGGTGTGGGAAGTATGAGTAATAAGCATATTCAAAGCAATCTACAATTTTTTATATTTGCCATATCTAAGGAACTGTTCAAGAATAACATGTACATCTTGACTTGTCTATTTCTCCGATTGCACAGGTCAAAAAGCCTCGCCCGTAGCCCGCTACGCCTACGTTTTTTGACCAATTGATTTATCAATTTAACCTCGAAGAAATATCCTGCGCAAGTTGTACATGTTATTTCTGAACAGTTCCTAAGCAACTCTTACATTATCAAAAATAATGCTATAATTCCAATAAGAAATCCTGTCAATCCTATGAATCCAATATAAGCCGCTTTCCGTTCCTTGTCGGATATTACAGCTTTATTTCGATTATATTCGTTATTTAGTATCTGCGTGTGCAATGCCGCGTTGCGTATGGGGTCTCGCAACGGATTAAAACCGCCGCCGCCGTATGTCATAAATCCACCTTCCTTTCAAAAAATAATGTTATCTTATTTCACCCCTTGCATAAAATACTCCATCTGGAGTACCAGTAATTGAAACTAAGAATTTTACTGTTGTACCCTTATAAGAATCCTTTGGTGTAATATCTGCCAAATGTGTTATTCCTAAATTTCCACCTCCAATTGCAATCCTCACATTCGCTGCTCCGGACTTCAATTCACAATTAAGTGGTGTAACTGTAATAAAACATGCAACGTCCCACGTTGGTGTTCCTGTTACAACTACTTGTATGCCTAACTGTTTTCCATTATAATCTGTTTGCTGTACTGTTGCGGAATTAGTTGTACCTGCTGATCCTAACCAGCTAATGTTAAAACTACTGCTAGCCCGTTGTACTGGTTCTGTAATTACACCTTCCAAATCCTTTTCTTCAAGTTTCATTCCAGCTAATTTTTCAAAATTCATCAAAGCACTTCCAAAACATTTTAAAATTTTATGCATTACATCAAAATAGAATATAGTCTTATATTTGCAATATTCAGATTTTTACATAATGAAAAATATGTATATGGATATGAGCAAAAATTAAACATGACATGTATTTAATTGAGTAAATTCCGAAAATTGTATAAGAAAATTTATTTTAGCCTAAGCAGAGAACAGAATACAAGCTTTAAAACAATGTTCTTACGTACATTACGTATCTAGTACAACGAATAAAAAGTAACCGACACATTGACTTGCCTGATTGTTCATCTGCCGCGTTGTCGTCAGTCACCATAGCCACCGCTACGCCTCCTTCCTCCGCCTTGCATCTGAAAAAATCATTCTGCGTCAATGTATCAGAAACTTATTTTTCGTTGTGGTAAAATGCACAATATTTGTGCATTTTACCATGCCCCGCATAAGAAATCAGCAATCTTTTTGAATTTGGTTGGTAGATGCACTCTTTACATGGCATACTCCATTTAGGACACGGCGTGCAACTTTCCCGTACTGTGCTCGTCCGTGATATATTTATTCGAGTCATATCTGCTAAATACTTATCCCTTATTCATGCCATTTTCGACTAGTTATAAATTTGTTTAATCATCACATTATATCACATAAAATTTATACTGTCAATCCTAATCTCCTGAAAAAAATTATACACATGCCGTGTTGCAATGGCGATGAATGCCGCATAAATACTGAATTTTCTACAGTATTCATCTTTACAAACCTGTGTATAAGTGATATGATTTAACATATAAATTACACATAGGAAGTGATTGAAACGATGGCATCCCATGTTTATGTCAAGAACCCAAACGGCACCACATACGTTTATGAAAACATCTCCTATTGGGACAAAGAGGAGAAAAGAACCAGGCATCGCCGCAAATGCATCGGAAAGGTCGATCCTCATACAAAACAGATAATCCCCACTGGAAGGAAGACAGATATCAAGTCGGATGACACTCTGCAAAAGAGTGAACATTGCCGTGTACTCACT
>JAIEEY010000108.1 GCA_029067205.1 Lachnospiraceae bacterium | reverse complement strand
ACTCCGTGCGGTTCCCCGCGCCGTCCGTGATGCCCGTGATGTTCCCAAGTGCGTCATACTCGTACTGCTGGCTGGCTATTCCCTTTGTGGCGATTTTCGTCCGCCTGCCGCCGAGGTCGTACTCCATGTCCGCGCCGTTCCCTGTGCCGTCCTGCGTGTGGATCAGGTTCCCCTCCGCGTCATATGTATTGCTCTGCTGTATGGTGCCGTCCGCCCTGATGGCCGTGAGGACATTGCCCTGCGTGTCATAGGTGTACTGCACGCCTTTTTTAAGTCCTATCCAATAATGATACCTAAATCCATGAACCAATTGGGTGAACAAGTCTCGAAAAGTATGAAAATACTATATTTTTGAGAAATACGATCCCGAAAGGACTTATGTTTACTGGATTTTTGGCATACCTTCACCTTACGGGTTCACGGATTTAGATGATAGCAAAAAATTATTTACCCCTCTGTAACCATATTATTTATAAAACTAAGAAAATCAGATGCTATATATTCTATCGGAACATTTCCATCATCATCATCTGTATCCTCATAAACGTAATATATTTTACCGTTGGTTACATGAAAACAAAATGAATTTCCGCCACCATCATACCCAAATGGGACTAATTCTTTTGGCCACCATTCATCAATATAATTTAAATTCATTTTGTCATTCAATGTAGCTAAACCGTACTTAATAGAGAAAAAATAAGATAAAGTATATGTGCCATTTTGTGTTACATAATAATGTCTTTCTAATTGTCCTCCGTTATACTGTAAGTAAAACTGTTTTATAACATCCGGAAACTTGAAATCATATTTATCCTCCAATTCCCGTAAATCTGACTCTTTTATATTTGCATCTTGCCCTGTTATTTGATTTTTTATCTGTATCATAATTTCTCCCTCTTTCTAAATCTTACTTTATCAATATCATTTGATGCCATCAAAGCATTTTGAACCTTAAATCCCTATATCTTTAACATTAATATATTTGTATATTATGACGAAAGAATCAAACGGATATTTTGTAAAATTACGTTGTATAATTTCACCAATACATAACCTCACTTCAGGTTAAATAAATATCTGGATTCAATAATTTATTATCCAATATCATAATGCTCAAACGAACATTTTCCCTTTGACATGTCCATCATATTATTTACTATAAATGAGCAAATCTGAGAATTGCACAAAAGAAATTGGTTTGAACCAATTAGAAAATGATATACAATGATTTTATGCAAATTTACAGTGCATACGATGTGCAAAATTCGTTGTTTTTTTCGACATGCACAAATAAGATTTTGTAAATATTTTAAATATGCTCAATTATAGTTATTTATCTATAATTCCCACTTGGTTTTTCTAACCACTTAATAAATGCTGTGAAATTAATATTTTTTGCCAATTATTGTGGTTAGAATTATTTCTAACTGCTAAGCGTTGATTCCGACCATAAACTGAATAAAATTCAGTAAATATCATATTTGCTGAAATGTGGTTAGAAAACCTAATCGGGAACTAAGATTTATACTTTACTCCAGTATCCACTTCATATTGTTTCACAGACCCAGCATGACTCTTTGTCGCATCATGAGCCGAGATCTTTACAAGTTGTAATGTTGCCATACCTGTTCTGACATCATAATCATCAACATGATGCCAAACATAACCCGCTTTTGGTGTTTCTCTCATACTACCAAGATTAAAATACATATTTGCTGCTCTGAAATCATCCCCCTGCTGCCTGTTAATTTTATTTTAACAGATGCTGGTCTACCGTCTTGAAGAGTGTAAATATATTGAGAATCCAAAAAGTCTGCACCCCCGTTAGCAGTGGCTTTAATTCCTTGGTAACCTTTTGACTTTGCTAAATCTGCCCTTGTCATACCCTTTTTGTTTATATTCTTCTTTTTAGCAGCATCATCTACCGCCTTCTGCCTCGCATTTAGTTGTGCTTGATTCCCATTTTGTGCTACACTTTTTCTCTTCTCATTCCGCTCATACGCAGCAAGCTTTCTTCGCTCATTATTAGATACTGGATCCCCATTTGCGATCTTTTCCCGAATCCTATTCGCAGCTTTTTCACAGATATTTCCACTCGGATCAACATAATTTACTGGATTGTTCCTGCAGTATGCATACAGATTCAGCCCGTCCACATTGTAGCTGTCTTCCTGCGTGAACCGCCCGATAACAGGATTATAGTACCTTGCCCTCAGGTAATACTGCTGCGTTACGGAATCATACTGCTGCCCGTTGAACTTGAAGCGGTTTTGGACTTTTTCTTCGCAGGTGGTCAGGTTGCCCCATGCGTCATACTCATATCGGTTGAGGATTTCCTCATTTTCGCCGTCCACCACATGGGTGATGCTGCTCATCTCATCAGATGCATAATGGTAGTACGTTCTTGCGCTTTCCGCGTCGGAAGCTAATAATACGCTGGTGCGGATATAACGGATTTTATCTTCCTGGCTCTCCTCTGCCACAACTTCATCACCGCGGTAGATAAAGGACACAAGCTTCCCGTTCTCCTCCATCTCATGGCGCAGCCCTTCTGCATCATAGCGGTTGATCTGGATATTGCCGTTGAAGGTCTCCACCCTGGTGCTGCGGTTGAAGGCATCATACTCATACCG
>JAIEEY010000107.1 GCA_029067205.1 Lachnospiraceae bacterium | reverse complement strand
TTGTAAAGATATTATTGCATAATTTGTAAAAAAATGGAAGTAAAAAGTATATGGTTATCAAAGAAACATTGTACTAGCTATATTCAAAATTGTGTGGTAGTGTATGTTGCTGACAAGGGCTGGAAACCTTGAAAATACATGGAAGGAGAGAAGCACATGGCAAAGAAAGTCACAATTATTGGCGCAGTGCCAGACAGAAGAGAGAATCCACTGAATAAGCCAAAACTGCGGGTGTGCGGATACGCCAGGGTCAGCACAGGAAGCAGGACACAGACAGAGTCCTACGCCACGCAGGTAGCATATTTTACGGAAAAGATAGGAAACAACCCGCTATGGGAATTTGCCGGGATGTACGCAGATGAAGCAGTTACTGGTACAAAGGTAAAGGGCAGGAACGAATTTCAGGCAATGATCAAGGCATGCGAGGACGGGGATATCGACCTGATCCTGACGAAATCCGTCACGAGGTTTGCCCGCAATACGGTGGAATGCATCCAGACCATAAGGAAGCTGAAAGCACTCGGAGTCGGCATCCTGTTTGAGAAAGAGAACATCAACACACTGACGGAAAAGAGCGAGCTTTTGATTACCATACTGTCCTCCATCGCACAGGGTGAATCGGAAGATTTCTCCGGGAACAACAGGTGGTCCATAGAAAAGCGGTTCCAGGACGGCACTTTTATCACAGGGACTCCTGCCTACGGATACCGGAATGACAAAAATGGAAACCTTGTCATCGTGGAAGAGAAAGCGGAGACTGTGCGGTGGATCTTTGAGTCCTACCTAAACGGTCTTGGAACTTATGTGATAACAAAGGAACTGAACAAAAAAAGGATACCGACCATCCGGGCAGGCGAAAAATGGCATGACAGCGCGGTAAAGGATATCTTAAGGAATCCTGTCTATGAAGGGAACCGCCTGCTGCAGCGAACATATACAGAATCGCAGTTCCCCTTCGTGCGCAGGGCGAATACCGGACAGAGGAACCAGTACCTGATAGAAGACGACCATGAGCCGGTCATTACCCATGAGGAAGCGGAGGCCGTAAGGAATATCATGGAGTACCGCAGCAGGACACTGAAGATGGACGGCGGCAAGTACCGGAACAGGTATTTATTTTCAGGCCGCATCATCTGCAGTGAATGTGGCAGCCATTTCCGCAGGCAGAAAATAAACATAGGACAACCGAATGAGAAGGTGATCTGGACCTGTCACAGACATGTCGGGGATAAAAATGCCTGTCCCATGAAGGCCATCCGGGAGGATGCGGTGCAGCGGGCATTTATCGTGATGTGGAACAAGCTATACACCAACCAGGGGATTATCTTAGAACCCCTGCTGAAAGATTTAATGGAACTTTCGGCGGACATGCCGGATACAGAAGGGATGGAACAACTGGATAATGAGATACAGAATTTAAGTGGGCAGAGCCGGATCCTGAACCAGGTAATGAAGAAGGGATATATGGACTCTGCCTTTTTTATGGAGAGCAATAACCAGCTCATCGGGCAGCTTACAGAATGCAGGAGGAAGAAAACACTGCTAGCAAGGAAAAAGAAGCGTTCAAAAGGGATCATCCAGACGCAGCAGATGATTACACTGCTGGCAGGGCAGGAAAAGCCGGTAAAGGAGTTTGATGAAAAGCTGTTTGACCTCACTGTAAAGGAGATACATATATCAAAGGCGCATGACATCACATTCTGCCTGCACAATGGCCTGGAACTGACAGAGAAGGAAGGGGGAAATGCGGATGCAGTGGCATATGCCGATCGGGTATAAAGTTGTAGACGGGAAAATAACCGTATATGAAGAACACCGAAAGATCGTGGAAGAAATCTTCAAGGATTATGACAGCGGAATATCCACTTTAAGGATCGCTGCCAGATTAAAGGCAGAGGGAGTCTGCAACGCCCATGACAGGGCTGCATGGACACATGCTTCCATCGGAAAGATCCTGGAGAACCACAACTATCTTGGGACAGAATACTATCCGCAGATCATTGATACAGAGCTGTTCGGGCGGGTGCAGAAGCGTCGTGAGCAGGTGCGGGCAGAAAAAGGAAGGGGAAGCCACAGACCAGGCAGGGATGAGAGAATCCTGTTTGGCGGCATCATAACCTGCGGCGAATGCGGGGAGACCTACAGCCATATCCAGCCCAGTAACAAAAAAAGGAACAATGGAAGAACAGCAAAGTGGAAATGTAAAAATTATATCTACCAGAACCGCCTGTCGTGTGCCGGCGGATTCATAACAGATGAACAGGTAAAGGAAGTATGTATCAGCGCGATCAACCAGATCATACAGGATAGGAGACGGATGAAACCGCCTGTTACGCCACAGCCAGAAGGAACGGTCAGCACAGAATACAGAAAGATAGAGCGTAGACTGGAGCAGGCAAAAGCCAGATGGAAACAGTATGGATCAGGGCATGATACAGCAGACCAGGAGCAGACAAACGCGGATACAGGCCAGACGGAACAGGTCACAGGCCAGACTGATATCATAACACTCCTGTACCAGCGTGCACAGGAGAGATACCGCACGCTGGAAATAAATGATGCAGGTTTCCGCACAGACGAGATGCAGGAAATCCTTGCAGACAGAAGTGAACTGACAGAATTTGATGAGGAGCTGTACCG
>JAIEEY010000106.1 GCA_029067205.1 Lachnospiraceae bacterium | reverse complement strand
GACAAATTCCCATTACAGCACTGACTCCTGGTATGGTAACAGCTGAGGACATTGTATCTTATGATCACGAGACGATCGTTCCAAAGGGTATCATCCTCACTGAAAATATTATATCACGTTTAGAAGGATATTCCATATATTATGCGCAGATTGAAGATGATATTATCGTCGACCTGTCGACACCAATGGCAAACTCAGCAATCCTCATGCAGGACGCCGCTATCGCACATCTTTACAGTGATGCTGACACCCCTTCGGAAAGCCCGGCTGACAGGCAGTTTCAGCTTTTTTCCCAAGGGTTTGCGCGGTGCGCCGAGCACTATAAGAATAACCTCATGAAATCACTATACCGCAATGAGCCGTTTCGCTCAAATGAATTGTTAAAAGAAACCCTGTCGCTGCTGCATCAGGACAAGCAGGAGGTCAGTATCTTTGAGATGCTCTTAAATATGCATAACATCGAGGACTCTGTGTACGACCACTGCATCGATGTCGCGCTCATTTCCAATGTACTTGCACGCTGGCTCCACTTTTCCGAAGCAGACCAGATGATGGCAACTGCCTGCGGGCTGTTTCACGATGTCGGTAAGTTCATGCTTCCAACCGGAGTCTTGCGAAAGCCTGGCAAGCTGACTCCTGATGAATTTGAAATTGTAAAAACACACACCACAGAGGGCTTTCATTTATTAGGGCGCTACAGCAGCATTCCTGAGCCCGTTAAGAACGCTGCACTGATGCACCACGAAAAATGCGACGGCAGCGGATATCCTTACGGATTGACAGGTGATGACATCGACAAGTTCTCCAAGATCGTCACGATTGCAGACATTTTTGACGCCATGACAAGTGAGCGGGTGTACCGCTCAGCGATGTGTCCTTTCTCTGTCATAAAGTATTTTGAGGACGATGGGATTCAGAAATACGAGATCAAGTATATCCTCACATTCCTCGAGAATGTGTCAAATTCTTACCTCAATCACAGAGTTACTTTAAGTAATGGCATGGAAGGAAACGTGATCTTTATCAACCCCAACAACTATTCCAAGCCCGTCATACACACAGAGGACGATGAAATCATTGATCTGCAGCAGTCATATTATCAAACCATGCTGCAATTGTCGAACAGAAAAAATATTTCCATCGAAACAATCATATGACGATCATACATAAAAACAAAAAGAACCCGGAGAAATTGTCTTCGAGTTCTTTCTTTTATGATATAATTATTCAACATCAGCGAGTGCAGCCATGTCCTCCTCGCCAGTGCGGATCTTAACTACTTTATCCACATTGTACACGAAAATCTTACCATCACCGATATGACCTGTATAAAGCACTTTCTTCGCAGACTCGATCACCTTCTCGACGGGGATTGTGGACACCACCACTTCAACCTTTACCTTCGGGAGCAGTGTCGCGTCAATCTCCGCTCCACGGTACTTTTCTCCCGCACCCTTCTGAATGCCACAACCCATAACCTGTGTCACGGTCATGCCAGTCACGCCGATGCTGTTCATCGCCTTGCGTAGTACGTCATACCTCGATAACTTCGCGATAATGACAACCTTGTAGATACCGGAATCCGATGGTATTGGAACCTGCGAAACCCTGACTGCTGCATTTTTCTGTGCTTCAGACGCCTCATCATAGTTGTCAGAGCCAAGCTGTGTATTCTCATTTTCTTCCATAATCATGCTGTTTGAGATATCCATCATGGAGAAGCCTGCATATGCAGAAGGAAGACCATGTTCTGTGGCATCGAGACCGATGATTTCTTCCTCCTCACTGACGCGGAGACCAACGACCGCTTTGATGATGAAAAAGGTGATTGTGATCGTGATAACTGTCCATATGATCACACTGAACATACCAATCAGCTGCATTCCCAACAACCTAAATCCACCGCCATAAAAAAGTCCTGTTCCGCAGATCTGGTTTGCCCCAAATGTCACACCATTGCCATAGCCTCTTGCATATGCAGGCGCCGAATCTGTCGCAAAGAAGCCAACTGCGATCGTACCCCAGATACCATTTAGGCAATGAACTGCTACTGCGCCAACTGGATCATCAATGCGGAGTTTATAGTCAAGGAACCACACACCAAATACGACCAAAAGTCCTGCCACAGCGCCAATCACAATCGCACCAAAGGCATCTGTCACATCACACCCCGCTGTGATTGCCACAAGCCCTGCAAGAGAAGCATTCAGACACATGGACACATCAGGTTTTCCGTATTTAATCCATGTAAATATCATACAGACCACTGTCGAAATTGCTGGTGCTATCGTTGTCGTCACAAATATTGAACCAAGTTCCGCAAGACTTGTCGCTGCCGCACCATTAAATCCATACCAGCCAAGCCACAGGATAAATACGCCAAGTGCGCCGATTGTGAGGTTATGTCCAGGAAATGCGTTTACCTTGGTAATATTTCCCTGCTTATCCCTTGTAAACTTTCCGATGCGCGGCCCGAGAATCTTCGCGCCGATCAGGGCGCTGATCCCACCTACCATATGTATCGCACAGGATCCCGCAAAATCATGGAATCCCATCTGTGCCAGCCAGCCGCCGCCCCAGATCCAGTGCGCCTCAACCGGGTAGATCAATGCGGAAATCACTCCGGAATACACACAGTAGGAAAGGAATTTGGTCCGCTCTGCCATTGCGCCGGAAACGATGGTTGCCGTTGTCGCGCAGAACACCAGGTTAAACACGAAGTTTGACCAGTCAAAATCTGCATAGCTTGTGAAAATATCAAATCCAGGCTTTCCAATAAATCCCATCAGATCCTCACCGAGCAGCAGTCCGAATCCGATCAAAATAAAAGTACCTGTACCGATACAGAAGTCCATCAGATTCTTCATGATGATGTTTCCTGTATTTTTCGCCCTGGTGAAACCTGCTTCCACCATCGCAAACCCCGCCTGCATCCAAAATACCAGTGCAGCGCCGATCAAAAACCATACACCATAAATCTCACCGTTTATGGCATCCAACAATTCCTGTAATTCTGTCATAATAACCTCCTCCTTTTTATACGAACAAAAATACAAACGAAAAAAGGTGCTATGGGAGTTTATCCCGTAGCACCTTTGCTTCATGCAACTTATATTACCACCACATTATTCCATTGTCAAACTTTTTTACTATGCCGTGGCATGCCATGGCATGTCATCTTGTTCGTTCCTGACCGCAAATTGCACTTTTATGCGTTATAATGCATTGTTTGTATATCATATTCATGACAGACAACCGCTTTTTTTGTCTAATTTGCACGAAAGACATACTGTATAAATTCTTTTTCCACCATCATTCCGTCGAAATTGATCTCATTCAGCCGGACTTTGTCCTGCGCTATAAATCCAAGCCGTTCGCACAGATGAATCGATGCCGTGTTATTTTCATTGATAAAAGAGCAGTATGTCCTCTGGTCCAGTTCCCTGATCCCATAAGAAATGATCTCGCTGCATGCCTCATACGCATAACCTTTATGCTGATATGCCACACCCAGCATAAAGCCAAGCTCCAGCCCCTCAAAACCTTCCTTGTATTCCAGCCCCGCCCTTCCTATGACTCGCCTGTTTTTCTTTTCCTCCAGCACCCACATTCCATAGCCGTAAAATCCATATATGTTTTTGATATATTCTTTCGTGTAGAGCACTTCCTGCTCCGGATCTGCAAAAAGCGGCTCCATATACTGCGTGACACTCGCATCACGATACAATTCATACAGTTGTGGCACATCCTCAACTGCAATCTCCCGAATCTTTAAACGCTCTGTCTCAGCGATATCCCATGGAATATCATGAAAACGCCTGTACACCCTGTCGAGATACCGCGCATCAATGTCACTCAGATTTTCCACACAGTACGAGCCGCTCGGAAAGCTCTGCCCCCTGTTTCTGTCATTTAACCAGACAACATACGGAATCTGATTGGCAGCGTAATATACCGCTTCATCGGCATTTTCTGTTATCATGACCTCATGTGTATCATCCATTACATTGCTTACCCTGCCTTTTTCGGTTTTTGATTCTTCTACTGACATATTTTACGATAGGTTTCATGATACTTCTTCAGACGAATGTATTCCGCCAGATTCTGATTTCTATGCAAGATCCACACTTCATCCTGCCTTGGTATCACCAAATCTTCCATATGCACATTTAATATGGTACTTAACTTGTATAGATTGTCAATGGACGGCATTGTCTGTCCATTCATCCAGCGGTATATTGGCTGTGGACAGGAAAGTTTCAGCTCCCTTTGAATCTCAGCGATTGTATACCCCCTTTTCTTGATCATATCACTCAATACTTTTCCGGTCATCTGCATATCAAGAGATACACTTATCTCCTTTTTCATATTCCTGCTGCCTCCTTATTGTTTTATATTCTATTGCTATCTTAATCATACACACTTTTTTGCCAAAAGTCATTGAACTTTTTGTTTAAAACAGGCATTTTTTTATTGGTTGGAAATATTCTGTAATAAGAACCTTATCGAAAGTGCAAAAACGAAGATGAAAAAAATAAATCTAAAAAAAGCCGCACTGCTGATCATGCTTCTTGCTGCCGCCTTTCTGTTTGGCCGAGGTGTCGCATATGTCAGATACGAAAAGATAGACGAACAGGTGATTCCTGCCAGCGGAAGTGTATCCTCAGAAAACTGGGGACTTGGTTTTGGACAGGAAGGCAGCCAGCCTACTGGAAATGCTTCTGTTGATGAGCTGAAACAATATGATGCCCATTTTGTGGGGGACAACACAGAAAAAGTAATCTACCTGACCTTTGACGCCGGTTATGAGAATGGAAACACGCAGCCGATTCTGGATGCCTTAAAAAAGCACAACGTAACCGCTACCTTTTTCGTTGTGGGACATTATCTGGAATCCGCGCCAGAGCTTGTAAAACAGATGGTCGCAGACGGACATTTTGTGGGCAATCACACCTATCATCATCTGGATATGTCCTCGATCGCCTCAAAAGAATCCTTTGAAAAAGAAATGCGGGATGTCGAAAATCTGTTCAAGGAAATTACCGGCACAGAACTGGCACATTTCTACCGCCCGCCACAGGGAAAATACAATACCAATAATCTAAAAATGGCAAAAGAACTGGGATACCATACTTTCTTCTGGAGTCTCGCCTATGTCGACTGGTATCAGGATAAGCAGCCGACAAGAGAAGAAGCCTTCAAGAAACTTGTCGGACGGATTCACCCCGGAGCCATCGTCCTTCTGCACAGCACCTCCAAGACAAACGGTGAGATTCTTGACGAACTGTTGACGAGATGGGAGGAAATGGGATACACATTTCGTACACTGGAGGATTTTGTGGCACCATCAGAATAATATATTCAGATACTTATCATACGCTTTCATAACACTTGTGTCATAAAATTCCATAAGCTGTTCCCTGACCGCCCTAAAATACCACTCCTGCTTTGACTTGTCCGGCTGATTGAATTTATCCCAGATCTCCATCCCCATATAGTGCTGTTCCCTCACAATTGACTCCAGATTGGCGGTCTTGTCCGCAAGGATAATTATCTTTGCATCCAGGGAGGCGACCTTTAGATGCTCGATCGTCTCTCTCTTTCTGATTTCCCATGTCTGCGCAGCAGGCATATTACGACGCTTATTCTCTGTTTCCGCCTCCACAAGTCCGGCAACCCTGTCCCCAAACTCTCTCCTCAGGTCATCAAGTGTCACCCAGGTATCCTCTACTGTATCATGGAGAATCGCCGCCTGCAGCACTTCGGTCTCCTGTGTGAGCTCCACTGCATAATTCATGGTTGTGATGATGTGCGTAAAATATGGCAGCTTTGTCTTTTTCCTGTACTGCCCCAGATGTGCCCGCGCAGCATATGCATATGCCTTGTAAAGCCGTGCATCCAGACCATCAACAGACGGAAAAAGGGCTGGCTGCGCTTCCATCCCTTTTTCATTATAACAACACACGAACTCCCCTTTGGCACACTCCACCTTTCCTGTATAATAGGGACATCCGTATCCGCACACATGCTGTTCTTTTTTGACATTCAAAAAACCGTCCACTGCCCTGCAATAGAAATATCCCTCACTGTCTGCACTTACAAAATGTTCGTTTCCATTCATTGCCTAATCCTTTTTATTAAACTCTACTATCCAACCCTTGCCTGCAGTGCCATCGCTCGTCTTATAGTCACCATACTTCACACTATATGTAAATGTGACACCCTGTTCCGCTTTTATCTCATTTACGACATTCTCCATCGCCTTCTTGATCTTGGACTCGTCACTTCCGATATTCGAGTTGCGATATACCGCCCAAAACTTTGTGATGTTATAGCGTATTGCCCGGTTCAGCGCCAGCTTAAGATCCCTGTCATTGCGAAACGGACCGATCAGGCTGTCGCTGAGATAATGATTCCTGTAATTGATCAGATATGCCTGCATCGTCATATTCGCAACATTCTTGTCTACTTTCGCCTCACTCTCGTACACTTCCTTCAGGTATTTGCCGCTGTCCTGCAGAATGCAGTTATCCAGCATTGCATACCCCATTAGAAACGAATCGAGATACTTGATATATGTATTCTCGTCCATGTCGTCAATATCGTTCTTATCAAAATCGCTGAGCTCAGGATTCATATAAAAGGAGAAGGTTCCCCTTGTCAGATTGGTGATGTCCGAGCCTGTTACTACGGAATTGGAGTTGTTCGCATTCTTTGAAATCAGACCATCTCCCGGCACATAGTAGGTTCCATTCAAGGAGATCCGAAACCAGCCGTTGGAGGTGACTCCCGTCACCTCAATTGGGAGATCCGGGGCTATCGTTGTCACAACGCCCGAATTCACATCCGGCTGCTGATACACCTTGGTCTTATCGTTACTGTAGAGCACTGCCTTGTCCTCGGTGACAGTAAACTCTACCGCATACGCCTTTTGGAGCTGGTGGTTCACACTGCATGCCTGTGCAGACGACACTGCAATCACAGCCGCCATCAGCCCTCCCATTAATTTCAAACCCAATTCTTTTGTCCGTCTCATACTTCTTTCCCCTTTATTTCCAGATTCCTACCCGGTCCTCCGGCGCCACATACATTCCGTCGGTCTCCTTGATGTCATAAATCTTATAAAAGGCATCACAGGAGCTCAACACCGCATTGACACGCACCTTGTTAGGCGAATGCGTATCCGTATTTAGCAGATACATCATAAAACTTACGGTATCCTCACTTGCCCAGTTGTATGTCATCTGTCCAAACGCCTCATCAAGTGCCCTCGCATCATTACCAATAATGGAGGTAATGCAGGTCATCGCGCCAAGATCAGCGATATTTTCCATTAGTGTAAGGTCACCATTGACTTTGACCCCCATCATTTCATAGTTATTATAATATTCTATAATAGACTGCGACATTCTCTTGTATTCCGCAAGTTCTTCGTCCGTCCACCACACATTATAATTCCCGTACTCATCATAGAGCGCGCCGCTTGAATCAAAAGCGTGACTGACCTCATGGGCTATGACAAAGCCAATTCCTCCCAGATTCGCCCCATAACTGTTGTCGCTATCATAAAATGGTGCCTGCAGAATTGCCGCCGGAAAGATGATTTCATTGTTTAGCGGATCATACATTGCATTGATCGTCTGGGGCGTCACGTCCCATTCTGACCGGTCTACTTTTGTCCCGAGCTTGTTCAGACTGTCCTCGATCGCAACCTGCATACTCACCAGCAGATTAGACAGGAGGCTCCCTCCCTCAGAAATCGGTGTCACCTGCATCATGTCACGCGCTGCCGGCCACTCATCCGGATACCCAATCTTGACCTGCATCGTCTCCAGTTTACGGACTGCCTTTTTCTTCGTTGCATCACTCATCCAGTCCTGCCTGTTGATGATCGTCTCATATTCCTCTAATATCTGCTCAATCATCTCCTCCACTGCCTCTTTATCCTCAGCGGAAAAATGTTCCTTCACATAAATCATGCCAAAATCCCACGGAAGCATATCCTGTGTCAGATTTTTCCACACCTTCTCATCGCCCCAGCTCTCCGTGATGCCATACAGCGCATTTCTCATATCATCACTGAGCTTTGCATATTTGGCATTGGCATATTTTGCTGTATCGTTCAGCATGACAAACGTCGAGTAATCCTTCAGAGCCTGCAGGTTTTCTTCCACTAACAGGGAATTGATCTTCTTTGCCTGCTCCACATCCATGACAATATACTTATCCTGTCCGTCTATCCGAAGTGTCCTGAGCATCTTCGGCACATCAACATTGGTATAAAGTTCCTGCAGTCTCTGCGCTGTATATACATTGTACGTCATGGACGGATCATAGAGCTGCTCCGTCGTCAGTGTTGATTCACAGATATCGCGCAAAAGACCTTCGATGGAATCCGTGCTCTGAGCAGCCTCATCCGCCGTCATGCCAAACTCCATCAGCATATTATTGATATAGTCAAGATACAGGTCCATGTATTCCTGCGTATTCTCACCCTCGACATACTCCTTGCCGATCAGCGTATCCGCATACATCATATAAACTGCATACTCACTCGAATCAGCCTTGTCCTGCATGATACTGTACCCACCGACAATGCTGCTAAATCCAAACTCGCCACTCAGATGCGCCAGCGCGTCCACATATTCATCAATACTCGATGCATTCCGGATACTGTCCATATGCGGCTTCAGCGGACCAAGTCCCGTTTCCTCACGGTTTTCCATATTGGTCACGCATTCATACATATCCTTGATCTTCTGCTCAGAACTGCCCTTTTCATAAGTTTTTCCATCGCTTGCCAGCTCGTCGATGATATCATCCATCTCGGAACTCACGACAGCATTCAACTCACCAAACCAGTCCCAGTGTGCATCAGTTGCCGCAAGCTCAATCCGCGACAGCAGGTTCTGGTTGACAAACTCATAATAATCGTCCTGATATCTGACTTCTGTATCTTCATCATCCGTATCCGTTTCATTCTGTTCCAGTATATCTACACCAATTACATCAGAAGCTCCTTTTTCATCTGCCCTGTTCTCCTTGGCACTTTGAAACATGTCCTTAATACTGCTCCGTGTCTCTTTTCCTGCCGCATTGGCATCCTCTGCCTTGCAGCCCATAAGCTGCAGTGCCACAACAGCCGCCATCAGCAGCGCCAGTACTCTCTTTTTCATGTCAGCTACCCTCTCCCTAGCAATTTACTTTCCTGTAAACTGTATATAGAACAAACACAGTGGGTTTATGATCTACATACAGTTCCTCATTATAACTATTTATATTCTATAACAAACCTGAACAAAACACAACAATTTACTTTCACAATAATCACTTTATCTGTTTACAAATGCCATAAAAGCGCGTAGTATAAAAGTACAAGAGAGAAAAAGAGGTTATTTACATTATGATGGGATTATTATTTACGGTCATGCGTATTTTTTTGTCGTTTATCACAGTATCGGTCCTGTACCTGATCTCCATTAAACCACGTATTTATGGACGACCTGACTATAAACCGTTTTTTGGTCATATGTATGCCCACCGCGGGCTTCACAATATGAACCCGGCAATTCAAAAAATAAAAAATATCGTAGAATCAAACCCGGCAGATACGGACGAAAAGCTTCCTGAAAATTCCTACGCTGCCATTCAGCGTGCTGCAGACCTTGGCTATGGCATTGAGTTTGACGTCCATCTCACGAAAGATGACATCCCTGTCGTCTTTCACGACGATACCCTGAACCGCATCTGCGGCGTCAAAGGGAATTTGAAAGATTATACATTTGAGGAGCTTCAACAGTTCCGCCTGCTCGGAACAGAGGAACGGATCCCTGCGTTTACTGATATCCTGAAAATGGTCGATGGCAGGGTTCCCCTGATCATAGAGTACAAGGTGGAAAAAAATGCTGACAAGCTATGCAGTATCTGCGACAGCATCCTTTCCGATTACAAAGGACTGTACTGTATCGAATCTTTTCACCCGCTGGCTGTGCGCTGGTACAAGATTCACCGTCCAAACATTGTCCGCGGACAGCTCTCCGAGGATTTTACAAAGCAGAAGCTGAATATTCCATATTTTCTGCTGTCGCACCTGATTGGCAACTGCTATGCATCGCCCGATTTCATTGCATACAACTGCAAGCACAAAAATGAACTCTCCAGAAACATCTGCCGGAAATTCTACAAGAGCCTGAGTGTAGCGTGGACTGTACGTTCACAGGAGGAACTCGACAGGGTTTCAAGAAGTTTTGACTTATTCATCTTTGAAGGTTTTGTTCCTGCAAGACAATAAATATTGCCAAAACAGCATCTGTTCCTTTGAAATTGTATTAAAATTCTGTATATTTATTGGAATCGATATAATATTTTTCCAAAAAATTGTCGATACTGTTTATAGTAGAATTTATCTGAGACTTCTGTATAATATTCGAATAGCAACACATTTATTAAAACTGCATAGAACTATTTTACAGTTTTTTGCCACAGGAATTAGGAGGATTCCCATATGAAGGATTTAGTAAGAGAAATGGATTTCACGACACTAAAGAACAATTTTGATGCGCTATGCGACGAGATCAACAATGGCAGTGAGGCCGTTGCCCTCTCATTAAAGAGCGGACGCAAGGTATTCATCACGCCTGAAAAAAACTATGATAATATTTCCCGTTTTGTTATGGTTAACACTTCTGAAAATGCTTTGCATTAAAGAGCTGTAGAAAAATAACTGACACCTCTTGACTTGTCTATTTCTCCGATTGTAAATTGCATATGGAAGGGCATATGCAATTGGCAAAAAGCCTCGCCGTAGCCCGCTACGCCTACGTTTTTTGATATACACCCTCGAAGAAATATCCTGCGCAATCTGTATCACTTATTTTCCTACAGTTCCTAAATAATTTGCAAAAAAACAGCTCCCTTAGACCGGAGCTGTTTTTTACTGCTTAATTTATTTGATTCTTGCCGTAAATACGTGCTTCTCCCTGACTGCCGTTCTCTTGTAGCAGATAGAGTACATCACTGCTGACAGGAAAAGCGCCAAGAGCACATCCAACATGGAGTGCTGTTTGATCAGAACTGTCGAGCATATAATACTTAAGCCAAGTGCAAGCATCGCTGTCTTAATGACGTTGTGGCCTGCAAAGCATCTGCTTCTCCACACTGCGATCATGATCGCGACAGAGTTGTACACGTGAATGCTTGGAAGTATATTGGTCGGTGTGTCTGTCGCATACAGATGTCTGATCAGATCAATAAAAATATTATCCCGTTCAAAAACCTTCGGTCTCAGATTGTGTCCATTCGGAAAGACTGCTGACACAACGATAAAGATTGTCATTCCTGCCATCAAAAACGCCACCAGCCTGTCGCTCTCTTCCCGGTCCCTGATACACATAAACACGACTGTGAATGCCACATACGCAAACCATAACAGATACGGCACGATAAAGATTTCACAAAATGGTATATATTCGTCAATCCCAAAATTAATCTCGTGCACTGCAACATCTCTTCGTTCCAGATAGAAAAAAGCTGCGAGATAAAAAACAGCATACACAGACATAACTGCCAGTGACTTGTACTGCATGATGAGCCCTGATACCCACCTACAGATGTTAATCGTTTTCTTTTTCACAATGTACCCCTCCATAAATAAGAAATAAACACTTCCTGTTCCTTTCTAAATTCATCATTATAGTAGATACATTTTGCAAAGTCAACTTCTATTTCAAATCTTTAAGTAATCTTCATAAAATCTTAAAATTCTCATTTTTCCTCAAAAATTAAGGTTTAAAAGTGCATTTTCCATATCATTTTCATCAGATATGAGCATAAATCATTCCCAAAA
>JAIEEY010000105.1 GCA_029067205.1 Lachnospiraceae bacterium | reverse complement strand
ACTTTAGATGACACTTGTAATTCTTACGATGAAATGGTTATTACACTTCGAAAACATTTTTCCAATATTGACAAGCATAATTCCGAACAAATAAAACTGGCAAATGAATATTACAAATGGACTGCACTGAAAACCAGACTGATATCAAATGAAAATTTATTTCAGATTCCATCATCTGCCCTTCCAAATACAATCAAGATTTCTACGTTCCAATGGCTTAGACCCGAAAAACAATCTGTAATCCTGAAACATTACAGATTGGATAAAAATACGAATCAATATATCATTGCTGTCAAAAAGGACAATGTACCAAATGATGATATTGAAGTTATCATGCGTTCCCTTGTCTTGATCAGAAAGACTGTTGTCTGGGTTGATTTCGGCTATAATATCGGAACAGAATTCGGCGGAAGACATCCTGCTATCATTCTAAAAAATTTGAAGGATTCCTTAGTTGTGATCCCCCTCTCTTCGCAAGAACCCAAAACAATAGAATACAGCGTTAAAGTGGATAAGGTATATGGTTTTCCACCCATGCCACGCTGGGCAAATGTCACTCGAATTACGCAAGTCAGTTTATCCAGAGTACATTTCAAAACAATTGGTGATGTTAAACCATCTATCCTTGCCGAAATCAACAATAAATTAAAGTCATGTGGCATAATTTAAAACGAACCACGTAAACTATACTATGCAAAATTATTTGACAACCTGTTTGCTTTATGCTAATATGATGTTGTAAACGTAGGAGAAATCCTAATAATTTTGTAAACGAGAAGCCGTCATTTATGGCGGTTTCTTTTGTTTTCATTTTTCCAAGGAAGAAAAAGAAGAAGCCACACTACTATGACTCCCTCTTTTTTATTTTCCTTCATTACTGCAACTCAATTGCCAACGCGCTTCCTACATCCCTCTCCCAATCCCCGCCAGAAATTCAAACACCCCTGACACATTCAGTCGTCCATACCCCGCTGATGTCAAGTTAATGTCACGAACTTTTTTCACTTTTTTTGAGGTCAAAAGTCCGCAACTCTGCATAACTTCGTTGGGCTGATGGTAAATAATTGCTACGTTGAGTAAAAATTGATGGTAAGTTAATGCTATGTTGTTTTTGCCCGACTAACTCCCGTATCAACACTGAAATTCCATTCTATCTCAACTCTTTTGTCCCTATAAGCATATACTTTTTTGATGAAGGTATCAACTACTTCCTGTGTCAGTATCTCAATATGTGAATACCGGATTATCTGCTTCATATCTTCCTCTGCCTTCCGGTACTCTTTCTCAAATTCTGCAAGCTTTTCTGCAGCTTCAACTTCCAATACGGATAAAGAAGATATCTTTTCCGTCAGTTCTTTTGCTTTTCTTTGATATTCTGCAACCGGAAGTTCTTTCATCGCATACTTCTCATACAAAACATCTTTTTCTGCCTGTGTCTGCTTTTTTGTCTGCCTGTATTCGTCCAGCTTCTTTTTTAATGCGTGAATGCCTGCCTCCTGAAAGGAAAACAGATTTTCTTTCTGCTTCATGGCATTGCCCCGGAGCATCAGCTCCTTATTCAGCATGAAGAGCACCGTTTCTTCCAGTATGTCGGCATTTATATAGGTACAGCATTCCAGTATCTGAAGCTGTGAATGTTTCCTGCATTCAAACCGTCTGTACCGGGTCTTTGCCAGGGGCGGCTTATAGCTTAAAGAATATCCACAGCCGCCACAATATAGCTTTCCGGTCAGTGGGTGCTTCTCTCTGTTTCGTTTTGTGGAACTTTCCGGTCTGAACGCTGAAACCTGTTCAAAAATCTCCTCTGAGATCAATGCTTCATGGTGATTGGGTATGACTTTCCAATCTTCCTTTGGCACTGCTATTCCGTCTTTACTTCCTACCGATTTCCTCACAGTTTTCCCATATGCCATTTCTCCAAGATAAAAGCGGTTATTCAGGATAGTCCTGACTGCCTGTCCACTCCATGTATGGAGCCTCCCATCCTTTACCTCAGTCCCCGGCCTGCGGATCTGTGTGGCTGTCGGTATCTTTTCCTCATAGAGCTGTTTTGCAATCTGTGTGCTGCTTTTTCCCTGCATGGCAAGTGAGAAGATATGGCGTACAATCTCTGCCTCTTTCTCATTCACTATAACAGTATTTTTTACTTCCCTGCTCTTCTCATATCCGAAAGGAACCTGTCCGAAAACGTATTCACCATTCGCACACTTATTTTCAAAGGAAGCCTTTACCTTGACTGATACATCCTTGCTGTACAGATCATATAAGAGCGTCTGGAATGCCGTATCAATCTCTATGGTGCTTCCATGATGCTCCCTGCTGTCATAATGGTCGTTAAGGGAGATAAAGCGGATACCCATAAAAGGGAATATCTGGTTCAGATAGGTTCCTGTCTCTATATAATCCCTTGAAAATCGTGACATATCTTTCACGATAATACATCGTATATTGTTTGCCTTAACCTCCTTTAATAGTTTCTGCATACCCGGTCTTTCCATATTTGTACCGGAGTAGCCATCATCACTAAACTCCATGACTTCATGCTCTGCAAGCTCTGGGTCGTGATGTATGTATTCTAAGATCTGCTTTCTCTGGTTCCCGATACTATTGCTCTCGTCCTGAATAAGATTCCCGTCACTGTCAGCTCTTTTGTCTTCTAAGGATAATCGTAAATACATTGCCAGCTTATCCATTACTTCACCCCCTCCATGTTGTCAGATGTAACTGCAAACAGAACTTCTATCCGTTTACCCGGATAAACGTATATCTTTGAGATGAAAGCCTCCACCATATCTTTTGTTAGATCTTCCCCGCTTTTCAGCTTTAACAGCGCTTTTATGGCTTTCAGATAGCCTGCCGCCAGCTTATCCAGCGCTTTTTTTTCTTTTTCCCACTCCTGCTGCTGTTTCTTCAGCTCGTTCAGTCTGTCCTCCTGCTTCATCTTAAAAGATACATAATCCTTTTGAAGTATTTTTCCGGCACGGTAATCCATATAGACACTGCCTTCTTCTTCCCGGAAACGCCTTATTTTCCCCTCTGTTTCACGAATCTTTGCCTCTGTTGCCCTGGCTTTCTCCGCTATCTGTTCCTTTCCATATTCCATGTAACGCTCCGGCTTGTTAAGAAACACATTAAACTCAATACGGATAAGGGGCAGCAGTATGTCTAAAAGCTCGTTTTTTGATATACGGTTTGATTCCGGGCATACCGTAACCTTTGTCTGCCCGCCATTCAGACAGAAATATCCGTCAAGCCTTGCTTTCTCACCATCTGCATACTGCTTCACATAACTGTTCCGTGTCATTTTCCTGCCGCATACGCCACAATACAGCACATTGTCAAATATATTTTCCCCTATCGGATACCCCTTTGTGGGGTGCCTGTGCGTCGCTGTCCTGGCTTTTATCCTCTGGCGGACTTCTGCCGCACTCCTGTACAATCCTTCCCCGACCAGCGGTTCATGTGCGCCCTCTGTTACCACCCAGTCATCCTCCGGCTTATGGATACGGTTTTTTTCGTTCCTTGCGGTAATGCTGGTCTTTCCCTGCACTAAGGTTCCAATATAAGTTTCGCTTTTTAAAATCCTCTCTACCGATCCTTTGTCCCATCCCTTATAGTCAGCCTCATCGGCGGCATGATATACTTCTTTTGTTTTTTTATACTGATACGGAGGATTAATGCGTCGCTGGTTCAGTTCGTCGGCAACCGCAGTATAACTTTCCGTTTCAATAAATTTCTCATAAATAAACCGTACAATGCTTTCCGTATTCTCGTCAGGCAGCAGTACCCGGCATTTCCCATTCCACTCTGCCTTGTAGCCATATGGAGGCGGTCCGCCAACATAAGAACCTTCCTCCCTCCTCTGCTTTAAGTGCAGCCTGGCTTTTTTTGAAAAATCCTTTGCATACATATCGTTTACAAGGTTCTTGATTTCAGAAGCCATCTGTTTATTTTCATTCCCCTCTTTTCCAGTGTCAAATCCATCTGCAGCTGCAATGAACCTCACTCCCAAAAAGGGAAAGATCTTTTCAATATAATTTCCCGCTTCCAGATAGTTCCTGCCAAACCTTGACAGATCCTTTACAATGACACAGTTGATCTCACCAAGCCTTATATCCTGTAACAGCCGCAGGAAGCCTTCCCTTTCAAAATTGCTGCCTGTTTTTCCCAGATCAGTATAACATTCCACAACTTCGATTACTTCCCCTGTTTTCTGTCTGTTATATTCTTCCACATACTTTTTTGCTATCTCTACCTGGACCTCCACGGATTCATTCTTTTTGATGTCCTGATCCGAAGAAAGCCTTGCATATATCCCTGCCTTATATCTCCTGTCCACACGGCCTGCTTCTGTCCGTCTGCCCGCTGCCCTTCCACCGGCCAGACCCCGTTTGGATATCCTGCCCATGTTTACGCACTCCTTTCTCCCGGACGATTATCCGTTTTACATTCTTTTGCTTTCTGCCCTTCCATCTTCTTATTTACATCCTGCATGACACAATACTGGTTCATATAGTAAAACTCAATATCCATCCTTTGATCCTCAAATACCGTTATACGCTTTACCATGCTGCAGAGGGTATGCCGATCTATCTCTTTTAATTCCGAACAGTCCTGCATCGTCTTTAGCCTTGCCGCTGATATGACACCGCTCTTAAACAGTTCTTTTATCATGCCCTCCTGCTTTTTCTGTGCATCCTCAAATTCTGCGGCTTTCCTTTTGAAATCCCCATGCAGCCTTTCAAACTCTTCCTTTGTGATAATCCCCTGCTTTAAATCCTCGTACAGCCCGGAGCAGAGGGAATAATATCTGTCCTGCTCTTCCTTGAGCCTTGCAATTTCCGTATCATAGCGGACAATGGACTCAAAATTGGTCTCCATATCCAGGACCTTTTGAAATATCCGCTTTTCCTCCAAAAAACAGTTCGCATAATGTCTGACCATCTCTGCAGCCATTCCTTTTAGCTGTTCTTCCTCAATGCTGTGTCTGCTGCATCCCTCTCCACGGTTCTTTGTGGAGCAGATATAGTACACACGCCTGGAATTTTTGTAACGGTTCACACGCCTGACCATCTGCTCTCCACAGTCCCCACAGAACAGGATACCCGTAAACAGGCTGTTTTCTTCCGTAACGGGGCTTACCCTGCCGTCTGTTTTCAATAAGTTCTGGACAACCTGGAACTGATCCTCTGGTATGACCGCCTCGTGGGTATTCTCCACTTTGATCCATTCCTCCTGCGGTTTATCCACGCTCTTTTTCAGCTTATAATTGATCTTTTCGCGTTTTCCCTGTACCATATGCCCTAAATACGTCTCGTTTGTCAGTATTCTCTTTACAGTGGAGCTGCTCCATTGTGACTTTACTGCACCGGAAAAGCCGCCCTTATAATTATCTCCCGTGGACTTTTTATACTCCTTCGGAGAGAGGATCCCTAAACCGTTCAGTTTTTCCGCAACCGCAGAAACAGCCATTCCTTCTATTTTCCATGCAAATATCTTCCTGACAACATCCGCAGCATATTCGTCTATCACAAGGCGGCTTTTATCGTCCTGTGCTTTTTTATATCCATAGGGTGCAAATGCAGCAATACATTCCCCGTTCTTTCTCTTTACTTCAAACTGGCTTTTGACTTTTGTGGAAATATCCCTGCAATAAGAATCATTAATAAAGTTTTTGACCGGAAGTACAATCCCGCTTTCCGACACATCTGCCTGAAAACTGTCATAATGATCCGTGAGCGCAATAAAGCGCACGGAAAGGGCCGGAAAGACTTTCTGTATATACCGCCCGGATTCAATATAATCACGCCCGAACCGGGAAAGGTCCTTCACAATGACACAATTGACCTTTCCTGCCTCAATATCGCTTATCATTCTTTTAAATTCTGGTCTGTCGAAATTGCTGCCCGAAAATCCATCATCAACATAAATATCAAAAAGATCTATATCCTGCTGTTCATGGATAAAGGCCCTGATCAGCTCCCTCTGATTTCCGATGCTGTTGCTTTCGGATTTCAGCGTACCATCCCTGTCTGTAATATCCCCAACATCACTGTCATCCCTTGAAAGGCGGAGGTACATGGCTGCTAGAAACTGCTTTTTATTCATTCTATCACTCCTGACTTACGATTATTGAGTTAGCTAAGTAACCGTAAATCAAAAGCTTCCACTGATTTGTCCTGATTTAAGGCTAACATAACTTTCTGATTCTTTCAAGTCTTTTTAATTCTTCTTTCAGATATGGATCTCAGCCAGATGCCTCAGATACTCTTCCATCTTATCGTCTATCGTTGGTCCTTCTTTCTGAAATCTCACTTTTACTACATAATCACCAATGCGGTGTACAAAAATATTATTTGTCTGTTCCACAAAAAGTGTCAGCTTTTTTTCAACTGGAAGTTTGGTATCAATCTTAATGTCCCTGATATCTGTCAGCGTATTTATGTCTACTGTCCGTATATCCACTGCTTCCATTGCATCCAGCTCTGCCTCTGTTATACCAAGCATTGCAATCCCCTCCTGCATTATTCCTATTAAATTTATTCTTCCATCAGATTGTCCTATGACATACAACTTTTGATATGTAAACAAGCCGGACATCTGCCCGACTTTGGAGTATGCTGCCTTATCTCTTAATACCGCTGTCTTCTGTCGTCATTATCGTTCTAACGCATGCGTTTATATCTCCTGTTCTTTGTTGATGCAATCATTCCTGAAACGGCAAGTACCGATAAAGCCAAAAATATACCCGCTGCTACAATAAATTTAACCCTGTACATTTTTACCACCTTTTCTTTTCCATATTAGTTGTATCTGTCAAATACGCCTACCTGCACCTGTATGCCCTCCGTGATCCTGCCAAGCGTTTCCTCTTCCACCTTTCCCATATGGTCTATGATGCGGTCAAAGTCCAGCGCTGTTACCTGTTCGCAGAGTGCGATGCTGTTCTGATCCAGCCCTTTTGTCTTATATGCCGATATGAATACATGGGTGGGCAGGCTCCGCTTCTTGTAAATCTTAGTTGACAATGGAACCACTGTAATGACAGTGCTGTGCCTGTTTGCCCTGTTGTTACTGACTACCACCACAGGGCGCATACCGCCCTGCATACTTCCCTGATACTGTACGCCCAAGTCCGCATACAGTATATCGCCTCTCCGTATCTTCATCAGCAGCCTTTGCCTCCGCCCCATTTCGGTCTTTCCTTATCAGCAGAACGCCCTGTTGTATCATACATATGGTACTGCATGGTAGAAAGCTCGAAAAAGCCGATGCCGATGTTGGCAGCGTCATGCATAAATTCTTCCAGATCGGACTCGTCCGCTGTGATGTCAGCCATGTTCTCCACAACAACCGTATCATACTGTCCTGTGATCAGACGGGTGATCAGCATATTTACCGCATCCCTGTCAATATCCCTGTCCGGTCCCTTGTTAATGATAGCTTCATTCATCAACGCTATCCCTGCCATGCTGCACTTCTGGCGGTTCTGCTGAATAAGCTGGCGGATATTGCCTTCTGACTTGTTGGAGTTCATAAACATGACTGCCGGATGCACCAATGCACCGGCAGCGACACTTTTCACATTGCACATGATAATCACCTGTACTTAACTGTCCGGACCTTCACAGTTAGAACAGCCCATTTAAAATCACCTTCGGTGATGGAGCTGCTCTTATAATGCGAAAGTCTTTCTTACGTCCCACGCAGTAAATGCGTGGGACTGGCCTGAACAGTTATGCCCTTTCTCATATTTTCGTTGACTGAAACAAAAGAGAAGTTTTTGCCGGCATTTATCCTCTCATACAGGAAAACCTTGTCTGTCCGTTACCTGATAACTGCAAGGCTTTCCTGTATCAGAGGATAACGTGGCGTTTCCGCCACATTACCCTTCTGTTTCATCTGAAAATATCAGACCCTGCTCTCGCCAATCCCCGAAACGGGTAACATACACTGGGACGGCAATCCCACGCTGCGCCTCCGTCATGCCCAGCCAGACGGAATCCACAGGCAGCCACTCCCGGAAAGTGCTTTTCGCTGAAATCCCGGCGCTGTTCTATCTCATTACCACTGGCTGCCATGCCAGTAGGCACAATCCTCTGCTCTAAAAACTGATAAGTTTTTTACCTTCACGGGCAACAATGTTATCCATTGCAGGTATGTCTTCGCACGAAATGGGATCCTGCCACCCCTTTATCCTCCATATGAGCATGGACGGATAAAAAGGCGAAAATAAAATCAGGTGTATGCGTGTCGTATTAAATTGTCCTGGCTTTTTCAAGCCTGTAACTATCATAACTGAAATAGAAAAGTTTTCAGAGTGCCATTATCCGCTGTTTCTGGAAATAACAGCTGATTTATGCCATTTTTGCCCATTATGCCATATAAATGCAAAAAGGTGGTTTTAAACCACCCTTTTGCTCCCGTTAAAATGATCACAGCAGCCTGTCCATCCCGTCCGCCATTTCCCACAGTATATGCAGCAGATATTTCTTCTGCTTATCGCTCTTTCCCTTTAAAATGCCAAGTGTCTGTTCCAGTTCCGGCATTCCTTCCTGTCCATACAGCAGGAAGGGCAGCGGTGCTTCAAGCGCCTCTGCAAGCCTTAAAAAGTTTTCCAGGGACATGCTCCTCTGTCCTGCCTCTATCCGTTTTATAGAGTCCACCGACAGATCTGCAAGCTCCGCCAATTTTGTCTGTGTTAATTTTCGCTTTTTTCGATATAATTTCACGTTGTCCGCTATGATATAACTGGTATCCTTCATTTCCCAATTCCCCGTTCATTGTAATTATTGAAATACAGGATCGGAAACCGGATCTTTGGTACAGCATTGTATAATTGCCAGCCCTTACTCCCATAATCCTCCACTTCATAATCAGATCACCCTGTTCCAGTTCGACACTGTTTCCCAGAGCTGGATGCAGCAGAAGCAAGAAAACAGAAAATGAAAAGTTCCCTTCCTTATGGCATCCCCCCTTCCAGCAGTCCAGACTGCCTGATGGTTAAAAAACATCACACATCTGACACCGGATGCCGGCTGATCTCAAGAAGTATCATTATAGGTCATTTCCCTCTCCGCACCTGCCCACCACGGACAGGCTGTACCCCGGCTTTCCCGCCCTGCTCCTTAGATGCGGTCTTTTTTACACATTTTGACAGAATTTATCTGTCTGAAATTTACCTCCTCATAAGGTACTCACACTAAAACGCATTTTGAGAGGGTACTAATTGAAAAATTTTTTAATTTTTTTCAGGGACGCCTCCACGCTCTCCCTGACTGACTTGTCACTGACGCCCAGTTTCTCCCCTATCTGGCGGAAAGTCAGGCCTTCAAAAAAATAAAGGTGCAGCCGATCCCTCTGTACTCCTGTGAGTGACTGCACCGCTTCCTGCAGGGTTTCCAGTTCCATCTGGCGGATGACTGCATCCTCCATAGTTTCTGCCTGCTCAATCATTCGTTCTTCCGTCCCACCTTCTATGTAACCGCCTGCCGCAATATTACGAATATCCCTCATTTTTTCCACATTTGCCTCCTTACGGAATGTTTCTGCCAGTGCCTCATACACTTCATGTGAAACATAAGTGTACTCTGACTCACCGACAACATTTTTATAAATTCTTTTTTCCTAATCTCGATCCATTCTGACAACTCATTGTCCTCCATTTTCTGTTTTTTAAATGAAGGACAAAGGTGGTCCTCTCACACAGTGCCCATATATGCAGACATAAAAAAACAGATATCTTCTCCATGCCCTGCAGGACATGTCCAAATGTACCCGTCAGTCAAATGCACTAAGCTTATCTTTCCTGCCTTTTTTGTCTATACAGGTCGGATATCCCTTTTTCTTTTTTGTCAACTTACTCCCATATGTCCTTTAGGAACTATCCGGAAATAATCAGTGAAACTGACACTGGATAAATGTTTCTATATAGCTTACAAAGATAATCTGAAAAATTTGCAGATACTGCAGACTGTGACAGGATTATTTGATACAGCAAAAAAGCATTTAACCATGTCCGTATTGACAGGTCAGATTCAGGAATTATTAACTGACAGTTCTTTCCTCCGTCGAACTATACCTGTAACGCAGAATCGTTTCAATAAATGTGTAATAAGTCTTACACCGACTGTAAAAGGTTGCAGATATCTGCTTGTCAGTTCAGTATTTGGACTGAACATGCTGCGCGAGAAAACTGGAATCCCCTTCTATAATCACGAAAAAAATTCCTTTCAGTTTTGTATATTAGAAAAGGAATTTTCATATCAAGTAATCTATAATGCCCGAAGGACTTTTTTTCTTTTTCTCTGGTTTCCTCCTTCTTTAACACCATGTCTCATTACGACATCACAGTAAATAAAATTCTAAAAACAGCAGATTCCATCTACTTACTACATATATTTTAAGGCTTTTACGGAAAAAATCTTCAATAAAAAAGCAGGCGTAACTTTCTCGGTTCTTTCTCATGTTTGGATATACTATCATGCTCAGATTTATGTACAACATTAAATTTACAACAAAAACTGAAACATTGACATACATGAAATATCCAAAGTTCAGAAAGATTCACTTTCTCTGTCTACTCCTGCCTTATTGGTGTTATTCAGTTATACAAACTGACATTTGCAACACTATATTTCAATATTTCCATCTTGCCATTTTATATGCTTATTGGGAATACCTTTTGGTACATGTTGATTATTTCCCAGTGCCCCGAGTATACAATAAAGATGCACTCTTCACGACATGCTGAGTAAGTAACACTTGTAAAGTAATGTTTTGGTTACAAACCAAACCTGTAAACATGGCATACTGCATTGTGATGTATCTGGCATAAAAAGATAAAAATTTTTTTACAAGTCATTAATTGGCTTTATCGTGATTTGAAATCTGCTCTTTGCTATAGCACATATTTCCACTTGCTATTTATTATATCATATTTTTCTCTTTCAAATAGTTTTCCGATATCAAAATGAACAGAAGAAAACCTCCAAATTTTTTGACTTGGAGGCTTGATTCTGACCATTTAACTTCCATCCCACTTATAACTAAAAAACACTTTTTGTGCTATTTATTATTCTGTTATTTGGGATTTCTTCAATAGATGATAAACTGCTCCGCAATTTTAGAAAATAAGCCTTTTTCAATCTCCTGTGGCGAATATATATCCACATCAAAATATATATTCCTAACCCTTAAATCTTTTTAATTTTTATACCACCAAGTTACAAAATTTTCTTTTTTAAAACATATATTACTTATTTTCATGTCTTCTAATTCATCATATGAATATTTATTATGTATAAATTCATTAAGTGATTCAGCAAATTCTAATTCAAGACATCCGATTGATTGTATAGAAGGAACTTGCTTTGGCGCTAAAATATTTATATATGATCCACCATAATCAACAATACTCCCCCACGTGTTTTCATGATTCAAAACCCTTTGCTTAATATTTTCCTCAATAATTTCTTTAAGTCCTTTTACTCGTATGTCTTGTAAATTATTACTTAAAATCCTTGCATTAGAATTATTTTCATTAAGTGTAATATCTAAAAAATTAAATGGATTATTAAAAATATAGCAAAACAGTTCATCTCCATCACATTTTTTACATCTCCATGAATATTGGGAATTTTTAGTTGGAAATTGATAACTTTCTTCTAAATTAATGATACTTTCCATATAGACCACGCCAGGACAATCATTAATTACTTCTTCCATAGTTTCAATGTATAAATCAATATATTGCATAAACCAATATGCATTAAACTGACTTAAAATAATAAAATGCTCTGAACTAAAACGAGAATATTCTTC
>JAIEEY010000104.1 GCA_029067205.1 Lachnospiraceae bacterium | reverse complement strand
ATCCAGTCTGCAAGTGACCATTTACTCCCTGGGTACTTCATTACTGCTTTCATTACTCACCTCTCCAAATCCTTATTAATCTGTTTTATGAGTTTTGCTTCTCTTCTCATATATCCCGCAAACCTAAAAATACTTGTCTAGTATATCATCTATGAAATCTACAAGAGCGTCATTTACAGCCTGTATCTGCATAGCATTGTTTATTTCTCTTTCGACGCCCTCCCTGTCCGGCGTGCTGTCCAACAACGCCCTCGCATATTGTTCTCTGTCATTAGCACATTCACTTTTTTTTCGGCATTCCGCTTTCCTGCGCTCCAGATAAATTTCTATATTCTGCATATTGTCACACCCCTCCCTGTTTATTGCTGCATTGATTTTGTCCCTGGTACATTCCCATGTATGGAGCACGGCGGAAGTTTGCCTTTGCGTCCTCCGTCGTACTGTTATCCTGCTCTTTCTGTCTTAGATGCAAGTAGCGCTTTTTCTGGTCATTCAACAAATCCTTTGCTGTTACCTTTTTCATGTGTCACGCTCCTGTCCCATACATGGCACTGTCAGCCTGTTCTGCTATGGATTTATAACACCTGCGTATGCACTCCAGTGCAATCTTATAATTCCGCCGCTTTGTGGTGTCCTGCTGAAGCCCTGTCATACGCGAATATTCTATATCAAAGAAGCTTATTGCATTTTTTATCTCAATATCCGTATAGGGACACTCTTCTTCCATGCTTGCTATATTTGTGTTTTCGTTTAGCTCCCTATATTCGCCTTCTATTACATTGTCGTTATCAGACGCCTCATCTGTATCACTGTCCTGATTTTCCATGGGATTCTGATATGGATCCTTTGTTTCATCTGGCATGATACTCTGCAGATCTGACACACTGGTCTGACCTGGCACCGGAGTATATGACGCATCCTGTTCCTCCTCTTCATGGACAGATTGCGATGTCGCAACAGGTTCCTTTTCCGGTGGAGAAATATTCTCTGCGGATTCCGGTGCCTCCTTTTCGTTTCCCTGATTCCGTGCAAAATCAAGCTTCTGGGTTTTCTCTAAAAGCTCCTGGTAAGAGTATGCCGTTATTTCGGCCTTTCCTTTTTCGTAACTTCGCAGTTTCAAACCCTTATTAATATCATAAAAGAATATTATGTTCGCACCGTTTCTGAATGTCATGCTTCCGGAAGGACTTATTTCCTCTGCAATTATTTCCGGCGTGATCAGTCCTGCTGCCACTTTCTGGTAAAGTTCAATGTTTTTCTGCCAGAATGCTGTCAGCATTGCTTCAAATGGCTCTATGGGTTCCGGTTCCTGTGCTTCACTGCAAGTTTCTTCCCCTGCTGCCATCTGGATCAGCGGGAGATTGTTTTCCTGCTCCTCCTTTTCAAGAGCCTTCTGCACCTTGATTGCCTTTTTCAGCTCCTGCGCCTGATCCACCGGCGTCTTTGCCGTGATCAGATCCATGTCACTTTCAGAAAGATCCAGCATTTCCTGCAGTGTACTTTTGTAATATCCTTTGTATTCAGGCCTCAGCTCCCTGCTGTTCCCGCCTACAGAATATTTTGTATTAATATTCTTGCACCGGCTTACTGTAGCCCTGCTCTGTCCAAACTTCTGTTTTCCGTACTCATAAATGTCCTTAAAGTTATCAAAACGGTACAGACGCTCCGCTTCCACCTGTTTCAGTATAAATCCTATTACAATAAAATTTTCAACAGCGGACTCCTGTGTCCTCCTCAGTTCCTCCGTTAAGTCTGTATACCTCTTCCGCGCGTCAAGTTCCATCTGTTCCATGACTTCCTCCTATCTATCCTGCTATTTTTTGACGGATTCTTTTTTTCTCTTCTGCTGCCATCCTGTCTGCTATCTTCTGCGCTTCCTTTACTGCCGTTTCCATAAATTCCTTCGCATCTTCTGGAGCTTCCATATTATACGCCTTTCTGTTCTGTATGATGGAGAATTTCCCCTCATCGCTGCGTATCTCCACTGTACAGAAATTTTCATCTGGATTCTGCTTTTTTCTGATGAACAATATAATACATTTGCCTTCTACTGCCCTGTCATAGTAGGTTGCCACACAGTTATGCTGGGCATTTCCCTCATGCTTGAAGTCAAGATAACACTCTGGAACCTTTATCATATGTATGTCATCACTGTAGCAGAACGCCTTTCTGATCTCTGCTGCATTTCCACGCATTATTTCATCTTTCGCCTTCATCTTTTCTGCATCTGCCTCATCCTTCCAGATGGTAAATGCAGCTGCCGCCTCATCATGTGCCCTTTTTACGTCCTGCGGGAAAAATACAGACCTGTCATGCAGGTTCCATTCCATCTGGCGTGCCATGTCAAGATAATCGGTCCAGAAATGTAAAGCCTCATTATGCTGCAGGCTGCCTGCATATTTCTCTATTACTGTCTGTTCCCGCAGGTACCGTATTATGCGGTGCGGCGTCTGTACATTAAGATAATCCATTATCATATGGACTCCCATGTATTTGTCAAACCACTCCACCTGTTTGTCTGTCAGGCTAACCCCTATTCCCACGGATTTCTGGATAATACGCAGCTGCCGATCCGTTGCATTAAGACGTACAGCCTGCTTAATATCTGTTTTGGTTATAGCAAGGAGCTCCCAAGGTTTTGGTTTCCCCGTCAGGTGTTTGATCTTTGTCTGGCTGTTATGGTCTTTTTTGATGTACTCCTGTACAAACCGCTTTAATCCCATTTTCCAAAAGGATTCATAAGGGAAACCCGTTTCCATGTCATCAATTAATTTCAGCACATTGATCCTTTCTCTCCCCATGCTCTTTACGATCTCTGCCAATGGAACATACTGCAAGCTGGTTTTTTTCAACAGTTTCCTTATATTCCCAGTATACAGGACACTCCTTTCGTACCCAAAACAAACACTGCGATAGGCGCCGTGGTTTCCGGTCCCTTCATCGCACCACCTGTCAATCCCGGTGTACCGGAACTCGCCCCACTCGTAGTGCTTTAGACTCCCCATTATGCTGTGACCATTACTAAGTAAAAATAATGAACGCTGGTTCTCGTTGGTAACTATTTCAGGAACATAATATTCTTCACGTTTCGTATACATGTCCACATGGAACTGCCTGTAGACATAATGCACGCCGTCCGTGCATTTCTGCAGTATTGCGGCCGTCGTCCGATAAGTGGTATGCTTCTGCATTTTCCAGCTCTTATATGTAACACTGATGCCACACTGGCAGCATTTTCCCGGCATATTATGCCTTACATCTGTCGGAACAGGTACATGCAGCCTGCAGTGGGTACAGTACCCTGTCCTTGTATCCTTTGTGTAAAAAACACTGTGTTCCAGTACCCTGTCATTTATGAACTTCATCCAGTCTGCAGGCAGCCTGTCAGGCACCATGTTCATATAGCTGTCTATTACATCTGTTATAAGTTTGTGTTTCTTGCCAAGTTCAATCTTCCTAACCCCTGCCTGAAAATCAAGAACTGCCATTTCCACATCTTTCATACACCCAGTATCCAGATACTTGTTTACAACATTCAGCGTTTCTTTTGTCGCATAGTTGCGGCCGCGGTATGTATAATTATACCTGTCATCATCCGTCTCGAGCATGTCGATCTTGGCATTGCTCCATTTTTCATTCACCATGTCCCAGCTTGCAAAGTCTTCTTTTCCGCGGTCAAGGAATATCCGGAACCGCGGGCCTGTCTGCCCAAATGCAAGACAGCGCCTAGTAAACAGGTCAATCTCCAGTATCTCTTTATTGGCAGATTCCATTGCTCTGAAATAATACCTGGTCTCATATTCCGTATATGTCACCACGCCATGCCATGCCCCCGTCCGCTTTTTCGTACCTGTATCCTTCCGTGCCGTCTCCAGCATTTTGCGTGTGGCTGTCAGCGGCTTTTTATCCAGAAGTCCTGCCTTCCTCATTTTCCAGTGCCTCCCTTCCCAAGATAATATTCCTTAATCAGCTTCTTCGCTGTTCCCATGCCTGGTATTCCCATATCGACAGACGCATTGTTGATTCCTGCTGCCTTTATGATATCCTTGTCCACCTTATATCGCGCCTTAAACGACCAGCACAGCAGGCTTCCGATACATCCTTTCAGACTCTTTCCCTTCCTGCGCACTGCCTCCGCAAACTTCTCATCATCACCGCACAGGGTTTTGATGTACTCTACCCATTCGGCTATGATCTCAACCGGTTTCAACTCTGCTGCCTCCACATCGATTTTTCCGAGCGCTGCCGTTGCGGCGTCGCAACAGAGATTTTCCATTGTTCCATCGAGATACATGTCCACAAATGAACTGTCAATCCCGTTCTCCTCTGCAAGCTTATAAAGGTTCTCCTTGTCCCCTTCGTTTTTCAGTCCGCTGGCAGCAGCGTTGATCTCTTCCGCCGAATCCATTTCTCCAAATATCTCGTACATACTGTTCCTCTCCTTTCCCCTCCGCCTGACAATATTGCAGTCCAGGCTGAGGCGTCACCATGACTCTTGTTTTTTGTGATATATAATCCCTCTGCGGGGCAAAAGTCTATACTGCTCCCCGTATTGTCTCTATGTGACAGATATGATCCCTGTCCCAGTAGACGTTTTTGCTGTCAAAACTTCCACCGCTGGCCTTTAATATCCCTCGCGCCGGGAGTGTGACATACCTCTCGATCAGGTCTATCGCCGACTGGGCATCATGACACACTGCAACAAGGTTGTCTGCCTCCATCATGTCGCATAGAAATTCTTTCTGCTCCTGAGTTGTCTCATTCTTTCCATATTTCATCTCCACGTAGAGCGCGTGGTACCTCCCGTGCGGAAAAGGCAGATGTATATCAGACACCCCGCGTTTTACCCCCATGCGTTTCAGCTTCACTGCCTCGCTGCTGTTCCTTGATCCGCCATTCGGTATATGATGCAGCCACTTCAGCTCCGGGTAACGGCATTCCGCCCGCGCCGCCCACTCCATCACGCGGATCTGCTCCGTGTCCTCACTGCGTTTCATATTTGCCAGTTTCATTGTCATCCTCCTCTGTCATATTTTATAGTTCGAAAATGCCGCCCCTGCGTATTCCGGTCTCCAGCAGCCCTGTCAGCTCATGACGCTCGCTGTACTCGACCTTTATAATGTGTCCGGCACACTTTTCCATAAGTTCCTCCCACCTTGCAGAATCGGTAATTTTCCCCCCACCAGCTTTCTCATATCCGTTTTTCTTCCAGGTCTCCGTCCATCCATTACAAAAGGCATTTGCGATATAGGGCGAGTTCATGTAGATCGTTATCTCACAGCTGCACCGCATTCGCCCCATTGCTTCCCCCATGACCATCAGAACGAGGCTGTTCTGTGTGATCCGTTTAGTGACTTCCCCATATCCATATCTGGGTTCGCCTTTATACATCAGGGCATACGCATACTGGGCGCTGTCAGAAACAAATCCCTTTATAGTATGTGTTATGTATATGTCAACATGTTTCAACATCAGGTTGTCATCACCTCCCCTGCCCTGCGTCCAGGCCCGGTATCTTTCCTCTTTTGGTGCATGGTCAGATAAATACTCCATGTACCGGTCACACTGTTGTATTCATAACGGCATGTGTCGAGGGCATATCCTTTGTATCTGCCCTCAAAAAATTTCTTTGTGTCCTCACTGTCAGCTGGCTGTCTGATCAGCCTGATGATATCCCTCCGGCTGTATGCATGGTCATTTATCTTTTCGTGCGGCTGTATGAGGTTTTTTGACTGCCGCCACCGCCGCCTGCTGCCAGATGATGGGTTTACGATATCACTGTCTGATATATCTGCGCCCAGGTCTGCAAGTGAGATCTGTCCATCCGTCCCCCTGTCCTTGTAATCCTTCAGCGCCTGCTTGGTTATGTATTTAATCAGTCCCTCAATGCCGTCATTATTAAATTTGAGCGTCTCTGTAGATACCATTCCAAGACTTACAGCGTTTTTCCCGCGCCCTGTATACCAGAGACTTTCCATCGTGTCCCTGTCCAGTCCGCCGCTGATCAGCAGGTGGTGGTGCGGTCTGCCGTGCCCGTCAAAACCCTCGTCAACACATATCCATCTTGCAGGAAACAGTCCTTTCTTCCTCCTCCTGCTGTTCACCTTCCTGAGATAACTGTCAACATACTTCTGCCCCATCTCCGGTGAGTCAGGCAGCCATGTGTCATCATAAGTCAGATCCACCCGAAAGTCATACCCTGTAAAATTGCTTTTACATAACTGGTGCAGATGTCGTTGTGAATTTTTGAAGTTTAGTCGCTCCTGTTTGGGCAGACTCCTCTTTGTTTTTGGCCCCCGCTGTCTTGGAGTGTCCTTATTCATATATATGTCAACTTCCCTATAGTACGTTTTTGTTCCTTTACCACAATGTATCGTTTTCTGTCTTACCATATCCTGCCCTCATGGTTTGTATCTAAAGATAATACTGTATACAAGCCCGTAATCCCCATTGGTTACGGGTAACTGCCTATGGTCCGTTTTGCCGGGACACGCAAAATTATTTTCTATCTGCACACCGCACATTTCAGGATCTCTGTCATGTCGTGTGCATCCACATAGGGCACCGGCCGGTCCTGCATGATGCATTCCCATTGTGCCCTGTGTACCTTGTCCCGGTCGAACAGACCTTTCTCATCGGTATCCTCCGTATTTGCAGTTCCAAAAAAGAAATTGCGTGTCTCCCTGTCCATCTCCAGGAATACTGCCACAGAAGATGCCGTATGGTATGCAAACATTGCACGTGTGTACTCCTTACAAGCGTACAACTCATTAAATTTATCTCCTAGATTGCAAAGCTTGTCTATCACTCCTGCCTCATCCCTGCACAACATTGCGATCACTTCCTTTCGATCATGACTCTTTTTCAGCGCTTTTCTCCTGAAAAAGGGTAAAAAAATAAAACACTATTCTGAATGTGGTGTTCCCCATCTGATTTAAAATTTCGATTCAATATAGCTCTCAAAAATACTTTTGGGAATAACAAAATACTCCTCTGGAAACTGAGGTTCAAGTATTCGCGTTTCCTGCCTTAATACATCAAGATGTAAAATTTCCAGTCTCAATTGCGCTATCTCTTTCTGCTTCCTTTCAATCTCTTTCTTTTTTTGCTTTATTTTTTTATCAATTGACAAATACATATATTTATACCTCTTCATTTCACTCATTACACTGTCTATCTTATCCGTCTGTCATCTGTCACCCTAATCACCCTCTCACAAAGTGCAGGATATCTTCATCAGACAATTTAAGCAGCTTGCAATAAACTCTAAGCTCCTTAACTGTCATCATGTCCGGCTCTGGTGGCACCGTTTTGGAAAAGAACCTGCGCGAAAGTGTCGCATGCCTGATTCCTGTAAGTTTCATAATCTTGTCCCTCGATACCCCATACTCATCAATCCTGTTCCTTACCCGCAAAGCAAAAGCCTTATTCCTTTTTGTATCCTCCAGTTCAAATCCTCTTGTTGCCAATTCGGTCAACCTCCTTTACTATGACGCCTTTTCTGCCATCAGGCAGCGGTATCACACTGCCTGGAGCAATATTGTCAGATTTAAGCAGCTTTGTTTTGAGAATATCCGCTGCCTGTCTTAATTCATGCTCTGTCATTTTTAAACCTTCTTTCTATAACCCCGCGCCCTCTGTGCGGTACACAGGAGCATATGCATGTAATCCACTCCTGTGCCGCTACTGGCTTTACATTGTAAAAGATTTAGGCGGTACACTCGGGAGAGTTGTGCACCGCACAGAAAGCGCGGGATTGTTTATTATTATATTGTCTTGTTTTTCTCTGTTCCTTGTCCTATACTGTACTCACAGGCTCTGCCAAACCGAGTATTTATAGAAGGAGATTAAAGCATTATGGACGTTAAAACATATGATTTATGGAAGAAAATAAAATCCATTGCCAGAAATGGATCTGGCATATATCATTGCACAGACATGGACGATAAGAGACGTGTCTATGAGCTGATTCATGCCGGATACATTACTGTTTCGTGGAAAACTTCTCTGGATGCCGCTTTTCATATAGCCGCGGAAATAGATTAAAGTATAGCGTATCTATCTCATTCACAATCCGCTGTGGCAGATTTGCATAAAAATCAAGTATTATGATATCTTGATCATTCTTGTCCGGTCCGAGAATCGAGATATCATGTACTCCTCTTAAAAAACTATATTTGAAAAGAACATAATATATCTTCCCGTCTTTCTTAAAAGTTACAAATTTACCCCAATATGTTCTCCATTTGGAGCAATGCGGCATTGGCTTGTTCGCTATCGGCCCTGTTGGCTTTTTTACTTTCAGCATCTTCCCTCACCTCCCCTCTACTTCACTGCTGGTTCCCTTTCTGCAAACTCCATAGGATCTGCGTTAAGGAATTTGCAAAGTTTAACCAACTCTTTTCCCCTTATCTCTCTCTTTTTAGCCTTATTTTTTAGACTGTCATATAAAGCCATATAAGAATCCACTCCTGTGCCGCCACTGGCTTTGCATTGTAAAAGATTTAGGCGGTGCCCTTGGGAGAGTGTGCACCGCACAGAAAGCGCGGGGTTGTTTTTTATCATATTGTCTTGTTTTTCTCCGTTCCTTGTCCTATACTGTACTCACAGGCTCTGCCAAGCCGAGTACATAACGAAGGAGTAAAATAATGAAAAAAGTTTATGCTTGTCTTATTGGTAATTGGGTCTGTCTAAATGATGACCCTGAATGTGTCATGGGTATTCATCGCGTGAATCCAAGCCAATGGTACGAAGAAAATGCCGAAATATGGGCACCAATTCAACGCAAAGAAAAAGATACATATTATCAGTTAGACTATGTTCAGATCTTTTATCACAACAAAGACTACAGAATCAACCCAGTATTCATACAAATAGTTTCAGAATAACCTTTTGAATGAATCAATTATAACCTCGGGGCGCGCCATCAGAATTTTGTTTCTTTGCTTGGTCGCCTCGCTGTTAAAACAGGTATCTATAGCATGTTTCAGCTTTTCCCACTCCAAGTGTGTAACCCCTTGCATAGACTCAAGAATGCAGGTCATCTTTGTTTCATCCACTTCCCTCACCTCCCCTCTATTTCATTGATGCTTCCGTGTCTGATCTGCCTTGCCTTTTTCCCTCTCCTGTCTTATACTGTACTTACAAGCTGCGCCAACAGCTGAGTACTAAAGAAAGGAGCACATATTATGTCAAAAGAAGAAATAACACTTCAGATAACTTTAAAACTCTTGGAAAATTTCTCTTATAACGTTAATGATTATGGCGGAAATACTTTAACCGAACATGCCGAAAAAATTTCTGAAGTTGCCGCCACCCTATATAATGGGGTTTATACACACTTACAGATCAATAACGAATAGTCCGAAAAATGCTGTACACGTCGAGCATTGCTTTTGTTATTGATGGTAACAGGGAATTCTCACATTCCTCTGACGCTTCTGACAGCGTAATAAATAGCTGTTGGAGGCGTTCTCTCATGTCTGTTTCAACTTCATCCATCTTCCCTCACCTCCCCTCTACTTCGCCTAATCTGCCTTGCCTTTTTCCCTCTCTTGTCTTATACTGTACTTACAGGCTCTGCCAAGCCGAGTACAAGAGAAAGGAGATTAAAAATGATCCTACTAAATGATATTGAAAAATTTTATTCCACGATTATGGAGCTAAAAGAATCGCAAATTCAATTCAAACTCTATGGAAACATGGAAGAAACTTTCGCAGGTGCTTTTGCTGGCTTTGAACAACCACCAAATAATACATTGCGTATCAAAATAGTTGCTCTTACAGGCATAGTCAAAAAGGCTGTGCCACTCTTTCTAAAAGTTCCAAGGCCCTTAAAGCTATTTCTTCACTTTGAGTCCTATAAAAGATTTTCAAGGCTTCAGTACAAATGAAATTTTGATTATTTTCATTAAATTTATCCATCGTTTCTTTTAAGCTATGCTTATTCACTGGTTCTTTATTTAAAGTATTTTCGACGGTTTTAAGCGTATTTTTTTCATTGTCAGCCCTTTCAATCGAAACACTCATCTCATTGGGATAAAATATGGGCTCCCTTGGTTGCGTCACATCGCTCATCTTCCCTCACCTCCCCTCTACTTCATTGATGCTTCCGTGTCTGATCTGCCTTGCCTTTTTCCCTCTCCCGTCTTATACTGTACTTACAAGCTGCGCCAACAGCTGAGTACTAAAGAAAGGAGCACATATTATGTCAAAAGAAGAAATAACACTTCAGATAACTTTAAAACTCTTGGAAAATTTCTCTTATAACGTTAATGATTATGGCGGAAATACTTTAACCGAACATGCCGAAAAAATTTCTGAAGTTGCCGCCACCCTATATAATGGGGTTTATACACACTTACAGATCAATAACGAATAGTCCGAAAAATGCTGTACACGTCGAGCATTGCTTTTGTTATTGATGGTAACAGGGAATTCTCACATTCCTCTGACGCTTCTGACAGCGTAATAAATAGCTGTTGGAGGCGTTCTCTCATGTCTGTTTCAACTTCATCCATCTTCCCTCACCTCCCTCTTCTTTGCCGCTGATTCTTTGCCTAATCTGCCTTGCCTTTTTCCCTCTCTTGTCTTATACTGTGCTTACAGGCTCTGCCAAGCCGAGTACAAGAGAAAGGAGACTTATGAATGCAAAAGAAATTTACAGGTGAATGCCCATATACTAAAGGCTCTCATACAATTAATGTCAATTACACATATATTCCTATACTTGGAACTCTTACAAAAAACTACAAAAAAGGATCTTTTAACTGTACCTTTTCTGATGAGTGTACATATCAAGATGATTGTCCCATTTATCAGGATTCCCCTAAAAGCCTAACCGAATAGGTACGCCAGATTCTTCAAACAAAGGCTTTAGTTTGGCGAGCCAGTCCATATTGCATGTCCCAATATTTATGCAGTCAGAACATGGCTCGCCCCAATCAGCAACCTCTTCTTTTGCACACTGTTTATAAAATGTTTTAATGTGCTGCGCTGCACATATCATTCCTTCAGTATCTAACGCCACTCTTCCCTCACCTCCCCTCTACTTAACTGCCGGTTCATTATTTCGCAAACACTCAATATCAGATGGAACCCCTGTTATCCAAATTTGGATTTTCATACGAAAAATGTTGATTTTCCAAATAAAGGCTTGTATAATTAACCTATAATTCATCTATTACATATTTGGAAAGGAGTGCACTAACATGGCAAGTATATTTACTTTCACATGCGCTACATGCGACGAATCATTTAATGTATACTCAAATAATCTTGTTAAAAAGGATTGCTTAATTTGTCCGAACTGTTCGAACAGACTTCCTGATGAAGTTTTTCATAAACTAAAAACTGCAACAGAACTATTAATTGAGGTCGACAAAAATTCCGAACAAACCGATGGATCGCATCTTTCAGGTGACAACCTTAACCACTTTTACTACAAAATCCAGTGAGTGGAAGTTTGTAGGTTTCATCTTTTATTTCACTTAAAATTTGAGTTATCTGATTTATAGAAAGCTGCTTTTCAAGAAAAAGTTTTAATACTTCCTTAATCAATTCTGCTTTCTCTAAATCAGATAATTCTCTTTCTATGACTACCCTTTTCACCATGCACCTCCCCTCTCTATACTGGCAACCGTGGCTTCAAAAATTTGTTAGTATCGACATTCAATGCACCACAAACAGCGGCATATTCTTCAAGTGATAATCTACGAGATCCATTCAAAGCGAGATTTAATTTTGAAGTTTCGATACCTGTTCTTTTACTTAAGAAAACTTGCGTAATGCCGTTCTCTTTAAGGTATTCTTTTATCATCACACCAATTTCCACCATTTATCACCTCCAAAAATCAAGTTTTGTGATTTTAATATTATATTAAAT
>JAIEEY010000103.1 GCA_029067205.1 Lachnospiraceae bacterium | reverse complement strand
TAGCTGCATTGGGCCCGATCACACCAATCGTTCGGATTTTTTCTTTCTCCAACGGAAGTGTCTGGTTGTCGTTTTTCAGCAGAACCACACATCTCTCAGCCACCTGTTGGTTTAATTTTCGCATATCCGGGGAATCCACAACCGTATAGGGAATATTTTCATAAGGATTGTCTCCCTTCTGGTCAAATACCCCTAATTTCATACGTGAGGTAAACAGGTTTACTACAGCCGCGTCCAGACGCCTCTCATCCACCAGCCCTTCCTGAACTGCCTGTTCCAGATACAGGAAAAGAGAACCGCAGTTTAAATCGCACCCATTGTTCATAGCAAGCGAAACAGATTCGATTGGATTCGCCGTCACGCCATGATGCTCATGAAAATCCTTGATTGCCCAACAGTCTGAAGTTACATGACCATCAAATCCCCACTCATTGCGCAGAATATCATTTAAAAGGCGTCCGCTTCCGCAGCATGGCTCTCCATTTGTACGGTTGTAAGCGCCCATCACTGTCTCTACCCTGGCCTCTTGGACACATGCCTGAAACGCTGGCAGATATGTCTCCCGCAAATCCTGTTCATTTACACATGCATCAAAGCTGTGGCGCTGGTCCTCCGGACCACTATGTACCGCAAAATGCTTGGCGCACGCTGCCGTCTTCAGATAATTCTCATCGTGTCCCTGCAGTCCCATAATATAACGTACACCAAGTCTGCTTGTCAGATAGGGATCCTCTCCAAATGTCTCATGTCCCCTTCCCCATCTCGGATCGCGAAAAATATTGACATTGGGCGCCCAGAAAGTCAGTCCCTTGTAAATATCCTCGTCGTCTCCCTCCTGCTGCATTGCAAACTTTGCCCTTGCCTCTGTGGAAACCGCATCCCCTATCTGCTCCATCATATCCTCATCAAAGACAGCCGCCATTCCGATCGCCTGTGGAAAAATTGTCGCTGTACCTGCGCGCGCCACGCCATGCAGCGCTTCGTTCCACCAATTATACGCCTTGATTCCAAGACGCTCTATTGCCGGCGTCCGGTGCATTGTCTGCGCAACTTTCTCACTTAATGTCATCTGCGCGACCAGTTCTTCTGCTCTCTTGCGGTATTCCTCTATTTTATTCCTATTCTGAACTAATTCCATTTTTATACCCCCTTTGCGTGCTCCGGCACGCATACCTATCAATAGTTTATCAATTTTCCCTTTTGCCAGGAGACTTCTCTGTGGACTGGCTCATTCCAAACCCAACAAACTGTCTATGAAATGGAGAGCAGCTGCACATTAGCCCCGGCCATCTGCAGCTGCTCTACAACAGCAATTTGGAATTGACTTTCCGCCTGGGCTAAGAACTGCTTCTGCGCTCAAGCTCCTTTTGCATTTCCGCCAAAAATATCTCGGGCTGGCAGGCATTATAATTCTGCATATACTGCTGCCACATCACATCAAAATCATCTGTCATGACAACCCTCGGCAGATAATCCCGCTTGACACGATTCATCTGCTCCCATACTCTGCCCGCCTCCGACTCCGGTGTCAGCATTTCAGAATAGGAATACATCGGATACCATGGTCCTGGTTCTTCATTTGTTCCCAGCATCTCTACATAATTCCTGCAGCCATATGCTATCAGGCATTCCTTCACATCTGGTACAAGTGCATCAAAAAATTCACCCGGCTGATATTCTGGGGAGAATGCATTGATGCCATCACTCAGCATTCCTTCTGTTCTTGGGAAATAGGCGTACACACAAAAGCGTGCACTGCTGTACTCCAGATTTCTCGCTTCCTCTCTCTGCTCTGGCGTCCTATAATAAACCCCATTCTCATTCACATTATAATCTATTTCCTCAACGCCCCAGTAACGAAGTTTCAAAATTTCTTCATCAAGAAGATCATTGATAAATTTCATCGCACCCTCGACATCCTCACAGCTCACTGTAATAGAAATACCATCTGCCGCACTGAGTTCTGCACCGCGTTTTACATGCCACTGGTTTTCAATACTCCTGTCCATTGTAATAGGCAATGGTACATATCCACAGCCTTGCTCAGACATTTTTTCAAGCGAACCATTAACAGAATACGCAAACTGCCACCACTGATCCACCATACCAAGTACCCTGCCGCTGGCAAGCTTTTGTAAATATTCCTGATAATTCTGTGTGAAAAATTCCTGATCCACAATCCCTTTGTTATATTCTTCATTCATTTTCTTAAAATACCGTCTGGCAGTCTCAGAAGTATTGTAATCCAACACTGTCAGAGTCTTTGCATCCACTATACAACTGCCATCATTGGGATAGCCGTCGAGAAATTGTGGCGGATTTTCCAGACAAAAATACCGCCAGTCATCACAGAGTACTGTAAACGGAATATTTTCCATCACTTCCCCTGGGTGGAAAGGGTCTTCCATCACAGGATTTTCAGCAGTGTATGCTTCCAGCAAAGCAAAATACTCATCGATTGTCCGTATATCCGGGTAACCCGCCCACTTGAGCACACGCGTCTGTATCCAGAATGCCTCACCTTCATGCAATACTTCTACCGCCTTGCCGTGTACAACACCAAATTGAGGAATCCAATAAATGTGCCCGTCCGATTGTCTGAACCGATCCCATTTTTCTGCAGGCATAAGATTCTTAATATTGGGATAATCGTCCCAGTACTGATCAATGGGAATCAGCGCCTCCGCGTCATACAGTGCTGCACTGCCTGAAATAAAATCTGTATACTCTCCACTTGCAATAAAGCCTGCTATCGCCTCCTCTGAGGACTTTCCCACCAGCCATTGCTCCTGGCATCGTGCACCGATTTTCTGTGCTATCAGCTCCATGATCTCATTGTCTTCATCTGTCTCGTTTCCAGAGACATCAAAAAATGCTGTAAATTCCTTGATGTCTCCGCTTTTACTGTCATTTGTCATCCTGGCTGTCAATAACACAGCCATAACAACAGCCCCTGCTGCAATGCCTGCCACAATTTTTTTCCTCATTCTGCTGACCTTCCTTCCCACGTTTTCTATAATTTGATTATAATTATTTTACCGTGGGCAGGCAAGCTTATACATTTTATTCCTTTACCCCACCAATGGTAAGTCCTGTCACAAAATATCTCTGCAAAAACGGATACAGACAGATAATCGGGAGCATGGTAAGAATCGTAGCTGCCGCGCGCACAGACGTCGGTGTCACTGTTCCTGCGGCATTCTTCATCGCCTCTGCGGACGTTCCCGTATTGGAAACGGACGATAACAACTTCATCAACTCATACTGTAGTGTAGTCAGATTGGAGCTCATTCTGTTGTAGAGCATGGCATCAAACCACGAATTCCACTGTCCTACTGCCACAAAAAGCGCTACTGTAGCATACACAGGTTTACACAGAGGAGAAATGATTTTTATAAAAATTGTTGTATAACCAGCGCCGTCAAGCTGTGCCGACTCCTCAAGACTGTCCGGAATACCTGTCATATAAGTTCGTATTACAAGCATATTGAAAGCGCTGAACATACCTGGAATAACATATACCCAAAAGCTGTTTGTCAATCCAAGACTTTTATATAATAAGAATGTCGGAATCATACCGCCATTTACATACATTGTGATTACCCAGAACAGGGAAAGCTCCTGCTTAAATAAAAAGTCCTTTCTGCTCACAATAAAAGCAAGAATCGCGTTTGCAACCAATGCAAGCAATGTACCTACAACCGTTCTTGCGACCGTAATATACGCTCCCGTGATCAGGTTTTGTTTCTCAAGTACTGTAATATAATTTTTAAGTGTCCATTTCCTCGGCCAGAGATAAATCCCGCCCCGCAGCGCATCTGTACCATCATTGAATGAAATTGCCAGTGTATTCAATACGGGATATAGCGTGACAACCACAAATGCAATCATAAACAGGGTATTGCATACGACAAATACTTTATCCCAGGCAGAAGTCTTAATCTTATTACTATTTTTCTTTTCCATATGTGTCTCCTTTCTAGAATAAACGCTCTTCCCCGTTCTTTTTTGCAATCTGGTTTGCAATTATGATCAGGACAATGCTGACAAAACTCTTAAAGATACCTGCCGCGGTACCGATTGAAAAATCATTCTGGCTGATACCCCATTTCAGCACATAGATATCAATTGTCTCTGATACACTCTTTACCAGACCATTTCCAAGCAGATACTGGATTTCAAATCCTGCATTTAACACATTACCCACATTCATCAGCAAAAGTATCATGATCGTCGGCTTGATACCAGGGAGCGTGACATACCGGATGCGTGCCCAGCGCCCGGCACCATCCATATTCGCTGCCTCGTAGAGCGACGGATCGATCGCCGTGATTGCGGACAGATAAATGATCGCATTCCATCCTGTTTCCTTCCACACATTGGCAAAAGCCACAATTGGCCAAAAATACCTTGGGTGTGCAAAAAAATTAAGAGGCTGATCCAGTATATGGAATTTCAGCAGCAGTTCATTGATGATACCCGAACTTGACAAGGCATCATGCAGAATACCTGTAACAATTATCCATGAAAGGAAATGGGGCAGGTACGAGATTGTCTGAACAGTCTTCTTTCCCCCATTTGATTTCACTTCGTTTAATAAGATAGCAAACACAATAGCCGCAACAAATGTGACAACCAGATTGATCACACCCATCGCAAGTGTATTTCGAATAACCCTGATAAATGTATCATCCGAAAACAACTGTTTGAATTTATCCAACCCTACAAAGGCTGAATGAAACAGTCCATCCTTGGGCTTATAGTTCTGAAATGCCATCAGCCAGCCGCCTAATGGAAGATAACAAAAGATGATACCATATGCCACAATAATAAGTGACCATATGATCAGCACTTTCTGTTTTTTAATCTCTTTCCACGTTATGTTTCTCTTTTTTTCCTGTGAAGCCATATTTTCACTCCTTTTATAAAGAGCGGACCGTTTGTTGCGTCCGCCCTGTCTGATTGCTTATAGATTCGATACTTAGTTGTACTTTGCAGCTTCCTCCATTCTGCGGTCAAGCTCTGCCTGCATCTCATCGATAAATGCCTGTGGATTGCAGCCATTGTAAACTTCCATGTATTCTTCCCATGCACTTTCAAAGTTGCTTGCCATAACTACCTTAGGCAGATATTCATGCTTGATCTCACCCATCTTTGTCCATGCCATACCTCCCTCTGTAGCTGTTGTCATATTATTGGAATAAGAGTACATTGGATACCATGCTCCGGGCGCCTCGCTTGTACCCAGCATATCCACATAAGTTTCAGCTCCATATGCATCAAAACATTTCTGTATATTTTCACTTAAAGCGTCGTAAAACTCTTTTGGCTGGTTTTCTGGTTTCATGGCATTGATACCATCCCTGCTAGTACCTGCATACTGCAGGAAATAGGAATAGATACATGTGTGAGAAGCCTTGTATGCTGTATCGGAAGCCTTCATTCGCATATCTTCTGTACGGTAAAATTCGCCGTCCTCGTTCACACTATAATCCACGTCCTTTACTCCCCAGAATCGCAGATCATGCATATCCTGATCCAATAAATCATTGACAAACTGTAATGCGCCTTCAACATCCTTGCAGCTTGTTGTGATCGCAAGTCCGCTCGACACGTTCAGCGTTCCGCCGGAATTGTGCCACTGATTTTTTATACCTTCCTCAATCGTGATGGGAAGCGGAACGTAATTGCAGCCTTTGAGATCAAGTCCCTGCTGCTTTAATGCATCATTTGCCGTGTATGCAAAGTCCCACCACTGGTCGATCATGCCCAGCACACGCCCTGTAGAAAGTTTTGAGATATATTCATCATAAGTCTGTGTGAAAGACTCCGGATCAACTATACCTTTCTGAAATTCCTCATTCAGTTTTTGGAAATATTTCTTTGCCGTCGGTGTTGTATTATAATCAATAATCGTGAGTGTGTTCGGATCTACGATACAGCTTCCGTCATTAGGGTATCCATCAAGAAACTGTGGTGCATTCTCAAGACAGAAATAACGCCAGTCATCACACAAAATCGTGTATGGGATATTGGCTGTGCCATCTTCCATCGTAGGATTTGCCTCATTGTAGCTCTCAATCAGGTCAAAATATTGATCCATGGTATGTACTTCCGGATATCCTGCCCACTCGAGCACTCTGGTCTGAATCCAGAACGCCTCATCATTGTGTGTTGTCGCCTTCTCTTCTCCATAAATATTGCCAAACTGCTGTATCCAATAGATATGCCCATCATCCTGCCTGAGTCTGTCCCATTCTTCCTCAGTCAGAAACTCCTTGATATTTGGATACTTGTCAATATAGTCATCCAGAGCCACAAGTGCGCCTGCATCATAGAGCTGCGCAGCGCCGTCACCGCCATCGATAAAATCCGGATACTCGCCGCCTGCAATCAATGTGCCGACAGCTTCCTGTGCCGTCTGTCCTGTAAGCCATGTCTCCTTAACTTTTACTCCAGTCTTCTCTGCGATCATCTGCTGGATCTCATTGTCATCATTGATTTCTGTTCCGGGAACTGCAAAAAATGCTGTAAACTCCTTAATTTCTCCTGAATTAGCCGCATTATTGCTGCTCTCACCCGAGCCTGATGTATCTGTGCCTGTGTTTGTGCCAGTCGATGTCGTGTCAGTCTCTCCCCCACCACATCCGGTGAACATCGCCGACATCATTGCCGCTGCCAGCAACACTGATAATACTTTTTTTGTTTTCATATTATTCCTCCATTCTTGTCAAAATCAGCGAACTCGCTATTTTCTACCACTTTGTATTTGGTAATATAATTCTACTTTATAAATAATTAAAAAAAACCCAATAAAGAATATATAAAAACATAAAAAAGTATAGATTTTTAGTCTATACTTTTTGGGTATCCAGCGACTGCTTCCTGAATTTGGAAGGTGTGCAGCCCTTTGCTGCTATGAACTTGTTGATAAAGTAATCTGTATTCTTATAGCCCACATCCTCTGCAATCTTATAAATCTTGTCATCTGTCCGGACAAGTAACTGCGCAGCCTGTTCAATACGATAATTATTCAGATAATCCTTAAAGGACTGATTATATTTTTTGCGAAATACCTGTCCCAGATAGGCATTGTTAATAAAGTACTTCTGCCCGAGATCCCGCAATGTCAGGTTTTCCGCGAAATGATCCTTTACCTCCTGCTCAATCAAGGCAAGCACACCTCTTGACACATTCTTCCTAAGCTGTGCCAGATATTCTGCGTACTCACACGCAAACCTCGCCAAATGTACCTTGCTTCCCCGCATCAGACCATCCTCAAAAGAACTTTCACTGATGAGATGCAGAATTTCCTCCTGATTGACACAGTCATCCTGCTCTGTTGCGACATGAATCAACTGAAACAGTAAATAATTGATATTCAGGTTTACAGTCTCCCCCATCGCTCCCATTTTACGCAGTTCCTCATACAGCCTGTCCACCGCCTCATGAATACGCACCTTATCATTCTGTTCTATACAGGAAATCAGATTGTCAAGTTCTGTCTTGCACAAGAGGATGCCTCCGCTATTTACCTGAATCTCTTCCTCATAGAAATAAATACTCTTTTGGTCATGAAACGCCTGCAGGGAATTGAGCATGCAGGCCGTACCATAAGATTTTGATATGGATGCTATATCTACAACCTTCTTACCTACCAGCATCACAATCTTGCTCTTTAACGCTAAGCTCAGGTAATTCAACAGTTTTTCCAGATATTCCCTCTCAGAGCAGCCATTTTTTGCCGCCATGTAATCACAATAAACCAGACCGACATCATAGATATCTTCTTCAGAGGAAACATCAAGAATGCAGTGTTCTTCATCCTCCTTTAGAAATTCCCTGCAGCTCTGGTAAAGCTTTCTCTGCCGGGAACGCATCTCCATATCTTCCACTTCCTCCGGATTCAAGGCATCCGCCAACTGTATATCAATATAGCGCACTCCACTGGAAAGATACATATGCTTAAAGACGTATTCCAGATTAATATCATCATACTTGCCGAGCAATAAGGCGATTACATTTCTTGCGAGATACGCCCGCTCCATCTGCTTTTTGTCCTCCTGCTGCTGAATCTCGGTCGCTGACATGTTGGCGGCTTTTCTGATAATCTCCGTCAAAACTTCTCTCTCAACAGGTTTGAGTACATAATCCATACAGGAATAATGTATCGCCTGCTGTGCATAGGCAAATTCACTGTATCCGCTGAGTATGACAAAATATGCATCTGACACCTGCTCCCTGCGTATGGTCTCGAGAAGTTCCAGACCTGTCATCTCCGGCATCTTAATATCTGCTATGATTAGATCAACCTTATTTGCCTTCAAATACGTCAATGCTTCCATGCCATTTTGCGCCGTTGCAACAATTTCACACCCCTCCTCCTTCCAGTCCAGAAGCAGGGAAAGCCCTTGCACAATAAACGGTTCATCGTCAACAAGCAGTACCTTTAACATGTTCACCAAACCTTTCCAAATCATTTCGGATCATATGGCATCCGAATCTGTACCATCGTCCCAACGCCCTTTTCGCTCTCCAGTGCAAATTTCACCTGATTGTCCGTCACCATTTTCAGGCGCAGACACGCATTGATGATTCCCACCCTTCCTTTCTCCTTAAGCCGGTCAATACTTGCATCCCTCATTAGATCAAGAAGCCTTTGATGTTCATTCTCCTCCATACCGTTACCAGTATCTTCCACCTCTATACACAACTCTTCCTTTTCAATAAAGATGCGCACAAAAATCCACCCTTGTGTTGTTTTGTTCTCAATCCCATGGATACAGGCATTCTCCACAAAAGTTACCACTGAGAGTTTGGGAATCTCGATGTTGAGGCACTTCTTTTCCACATCAAGATTATATGACAGCCTGTCTCCAAACCGATATTTCTGCAGACCAAGATACGCCTCCACAAACTCCATCTCTCTGCCAATTTGTACAGTATCTGTCGCCCATTCCACATTCTGCCGCTCCATAATTGCAAGCTTCTCCACCATCTTGGCAATCTCGGATTCATTTCGAAGGACACAGTGCATCCGTATGGTTTCAAGTGCATTAAAGAGAAAATGAGGATCAATCTGGCTATGGAGCGCCAAAAGCTCCGCACTCTGCCTCGCGATATCCATCTCCTGCTGCTTAATGCGGTCCTTGTAGACAGTCTGTATCAGATCATTTGTCCGCTCCGCCATTCTGTTATAATTCTGCATGAGTCTGCCGATCTCATCATTGCCGCTAATCTCATCAATCCGACTGAGCTCCTCATCCTCTACTTTGTCAAACACCTGGCTTAACTGCTCGATTCTCACTGTAAGAGAACGGTTCAACTCTTTCATAAGTCTCAATGGAAGGATTGCATTTGTGAGTATCAGCAATGCGATCAACGGCATATTAGCCCAGAGCTCTTTAACCACATCTGTCTCCGGTTCCAGAATATAAATCTGCATCTCACTGCCGTATAAACTCATCTCCTTACTCACACCGACTTTATGTTCCATAGTAAACTGATCAAAATTCTGGTTGACGCTGCTATGTCCATCATTTGCCATCAGTACCCTGTCCCCCTGACAGATATATACCGGAAACTCATATCCCAGCTTTACAAGCCCCCTCACCATATTACTGTAATCAAGTTCTATTTTAAGAAATTTCTCGCACCTGTTCCCACTGAAAAAATCAAGTTTTTTTAAAAATAAAACCTTTCGTTTCGCCTCAACTGCCGGACTCTTTTCATTATCATAATAAAAATACAGCATCGTATCCCGTCCCGACTCCTCAAAAGTCCGATACCAGTCTGCACTCTCTATGGCAGACAGTTGGGAAAATTCGCTTCCGTTTACAATCGTGGGATTGTCCGCATACATTGTAATGATCGAGTTATCCATCCCGGCGCCTCCCTTGAACAGCGTCGTTTTTACGAAATCCTGATATGCCTCAACATATGCGAGAGGCCCTGCATACTCACAATTCAGATATCGCTCAATATACTCATTCATATAAATCTGTTTTGCTGTAGCAGCAGCATACTCGATACTGTTCGTCAGACTGTACTGTATGGCACTGGCCTCATTCTCCATGGCATGCTGTTGTTTTGTGTGCTGATTATTTACCACAATATATAGAACAACACTGTCCGTGACCACCAAAGGCAGCAGCACACAACATACATATAACATGGTCAGCTTTCTGCTGAGCGCAATATTATTTATATACTGATGAAACTTATATATCATTTTCTGTCTTCGATCACCCATATTGTCTCTTTGTGCTGTATTCAAGGAAATACTACCTCTTTTCTATACCCCTTGGGTTTTCATAATTCGCCGTAATATCGAAACAAGCTGAGAATTATTAAAAAGATATAAAGTACTGGCAAAGTAAATACCAAAAAAGAAGGTCTCTCTATGGATAGTTTACACACCGTGAACCTGGAGCGCAATAGCCCACTTAAAATGAATATAGATTTTGTAGGCTGCACTGTGTGCAGCCTACAAAGCATGTACTCTGGAATGACAATTACATATGCAAGACATTTAGCACTCTGTAGAAAAAACACCGGAACCTCCAAAGGGAACAATAGACAAATCTGACAGTCTTTAACTGCCATCAACGGATTATTAAATAATCCGCATATGCATCCCAAAGTCCGTCATCATCCGTAACCTTTAATTCCACTGTCTGGCTGCCTGTCCCGTGATAAACATTACTGATTGTATATTCAGCAGGATATTCATCCCCAAAGTAAAATGTCCCTTTATATTCTCCGCCAATAAATAAATCTATTTTTGCCATATTTGAATTATTGGAACATCCTCTTAAAGTAAAATTGTGATTATTGTATGCGAAATACTGTGTATAAAAACAAGCATCGTTATTGGCATACAATCCCACTCCATCAAACGGAGCGTTTATTATTCCTGCATAATCTCCTGTGAGTACCATATTCTCACATTGTATTGTTTCTTCAAAACTTACGTTTTCTTCAATACTAATAGTGTTTTCATATACATCTGCCCAGCCATTACTCTGATTTCCTTCAACATTCAGGGCTGTTTCATACATTTTTCCCATTGGCATTCCCAAATTTTCCCATGCCTTAAAATGTTCAGTTACAGAAATGATACCACTGGTTCTTGGTGATGTACGGACACTCCAATATTGCTTAAACGTGGTGTCTCCCCAAATAGACGGCTGATCGATACGTATTGTTTCATATACATCATATGTTCCGCCATCAACTGTAATAATTCCTTTGGATTCTGCTCCGGGTGGACGCCATGTCCCCCAGCTTTCTACAATATAATATTCTACAAGTGGTTCTGTACACCATCCGTAAGCACATAAATAGGCGTTGCCATCAGGCTGGAAATTGCATCCATAATCAATTGCTATATTACCAATCTGTTGATATGTCTTAGTATTATCAAACTTTATGCCCTTTCGGAACAATGCATTTCCAATATTGCTCCACTGACAACTGAATGTTCCTCCTCCGTTCAAGGTCATACTAGTATCGCCATAATCTTTCCATAATTCGTAATTATAACCATCCTGTGTTCCGATCTCATTGTCACAAATTGTCTGTGCTGCCTGCACTTTTACAGTTGGCAGTATAAGCTGTGTACACAACATGAGAGATAACAGTATTCCTTTCAGCCTTTTTTTCAAATGTCATTCTCCTTTCTATATTTTCCTGCTATGATTCCACGAAATGTTATTGCTTGTTATTCGTTACAGTATATTATTTTGATTTATCACCGCTTTCCTGATATAATACTTTCCCTTTACACAGTCACCACTACTGGCGGGGTTCACTTTTGTTTTTTCTTTTTCCTTTTCTTACTCTTTTGCCATATAAAGTAATGCATATATT
>JAIEEY010000102.1 GCA_029067205.1 Lachnospiraceae bacterium | reverse complement strand
AAACCTGAAGCTATGGGGTTGACCTAAAGGTTTCGCCTTAAGGCGAGGGTTTTAACCCCATTATACAGACAATAAACAAATTCATTGTCCTCTGCTCCGCCCGGATTGCAGTCTCGTACAAAAAACGGTAATAACTATATGGACCATCATCCGCTTCAGTTAACAATGCTTTAATTTCTTTTGGTTGCGTAAGCTTAAACGAATTAATCTCTTTGCCATCTAAAAATGTTTCCAGTTTACCTGGTACAAAACCATACTCCAGTGGATTGTTATACATATCCTTCAACATCTCGCATATAAAGCTATGATATTCTTTGCAGCCAGCCAGTAGTTCTTTTGACTCCATCCCTATCTCTGAAAGAGCAATTTCGATAGGCGTAACCTGCTGTATAAGCAAACCAATTTTCTCTCGCACCCTGTCTGGGGCAAACGCTTGCATTTTGACCATCTTTCAAACCTCCATGATATTAATTTACGTTTTCTTCCGACAATCCCAGTAATTATTGTTCGTGGTGATCAAAGTTCTTCAGCAAGCTCACACAAAATGGTATATGCCCGCTGGTCATGGGATTTCATTCGGTCAATCTGTGTGGAGAACAGATGTCGGTTCTCCAGCTTTGCCAGTTGGCGCACCTGCTTCTCGCTACGCCCCCAGCCGCCTAAGACAGGAATCATTTCCTTCCAGAGGATTTCTATGATATGTTCAAATTCCTGAGCTGCTCTGTTCAGCTTTTCCGCCTGTGCCGGATACTTTTCAGCCAGCCTGCGCAGATATATGGCGGCATGATGGCGTCCATCGGAGAGACAGTCCATGGCGTCACCGTGGCACATCATGCGTTCCACCAGCACGGGAAGGACCGCGTCACGGGGGAAATCCGACTCGTGTAAAAGTGCATCTTTCCATGCATCATAGGCTAGAATACCTTTGGCCTGTGTCATGCACATACGCCCCTTTAGCGCTTCCGCTGCGTTCTGGAGAATCTCTTTTGGAGAGAGGGGAGGGAGGACATCTCCCTCTGTGGCAATCAGTGCCTCGGTCGATGGATTTTCCCACCAGCTTTTCGTGATGAAATAGCCGTTTTGTTCAAACTGTACTTGTGCCTGGTACTCGGGGTATTCCTGAAACACGTTCCATCCCAATAACGTGTCGCCGCTGTCCTGGTACCCGGCAATGACACAGGCCTCCGGTGGGCCGATGATGCCAAGGGCGATTACGGGATGCCCTGAGTCGATTTCTGTCCGGATGAAATCGGTAAAGGTCTCCTTCTTCGTCTCCGGAGTACGCCTGAGAATTTTCAGGCTCTGTCCCATGACGCGCATTCCGCAGGCTAATGTTTTTTCCGGCTGGTCAAAGGTAAAGACGGCATCCACATTACTGCCGTTCCAGCAGGCAGTATCCCACACCAACCGGAAGGCCGAGCCGCTTTCTACCATGATCTGGGTATAATCCACAGGTAGGCCGAGATAGTTCGCGCAGGAGCGGACGCACATGGGGAAAGGGGTGCTGCTCTCTTCACCGTAAGCCACCTTTGGTACGCCATATAAAATTGTTGTGTTCGAATTTTCCGGTTTGACACATATGTCTTTCTTTGAGGAGCTGTTGACCTTGGATTCTATATCTTCTTGTTTTCTGGGCAAATCGGGACCGAATATCCCGGCGCATAGCCGTATGGGAGCAATCGCAGAGCGCTTGGTGCGAAATTGTGACGGCGTATAGCCTGTAAACCGCCTGAATGCCCGTGAGAACACGGTTCTGCCCGAATAGCCGTAATGTATGGCGATATCGATGATATTATCATCTGTGTAAAGAAGCGACTGCGCAGCATTGGCGATTTTGCGCTCCTGGATATAGCGGGATAGGGAATGCCCAGTATTTTTACGGAATACATCACGGATATGTGCCAGGGAAAAACCAGTCAGGCAGGCCAGTTCCTCCAGATGGATTTCTTCCTGTACATGAGTCTCCACAAAGGTACAGACTGACCAAACAAGGATATACGGATTCATTATCTACCACCTCCAATCTGAATTGCTTCGAAGCAATTCAAAGTATATCACAGTTCCGGGGGTGACGCGCGACGATTTTGAGGATGTCAGAATTTGGCAGTTGATTTGGATATTATAATACAGAGTGATTTCGCCATCATAATGATCGGCTTTCTCCAATAAAGGACCTGTTGCGCCCATTGTAAAAGCAATACAATTATTTCTTTTTAATTCTATAATGAATAAAGATACTAATAACTAACATGGAAATTAGCATCAATATTGCTATGATAAATGATGTTTTATTTTTGATCCGATTGCCCGCTTCTGAATTTACTAAAACGTCCCAAACAGCACCAACATCCTAAAAGAACGGAAATATTGAGAAGATATTTTGTGTTAAATAGAATACTGTAACATATATAATTCTGACAAAAAATAACTTTGTAAATTTCGGATACATTATTATGATTACAGAAAAGAAAAACATTCCTGTAGTAAATGATACACTTGACGGTCTATGGTAAATAATTCTTGAAATAAGGATTTGAGTTCTGCTCTGGCAGATGATTTATCCAACAATTCATTAATGTTGGGGGGCACACAATAGAAAGTTTGTGGTGTCACACCAAGAAGCACCCAAACCTTCTATGCCTGATCATGGAAATGACAATGTAAATCAGATGCTTCTAAAAGCAATTGTTGGCATTTATTGTCATCCAGCATAGGTACCAGTGTGTTCCGATAACATTCAGATGCATGCACCTTGTTTCTATGGCAAGATCATTTATTTGATTTAACTACTTGCCAAGTTTTTTCCATCTGGTTCCGTTTCTAACTTTTGATAAACCTTTTGCTCCAACTTATTTCTGCTACTGGTATTTAAGTGATGAACCATATGACCCAGAGATTCGGATAAGGAAATCGTACTATCATATTGATCTGTTATGAAAACGATATTGGTGAGCTTATTATACCAATCTTTATCAAGTTGCGGGAATGGCGGGATTTCATTAAGTATGGAAGTTTTTTATCATCATCGTATCCCGTTATCACCGCCCACAAATCACCGAGGCTCAATTTAATTAAGACAGGCTGCTTTTTCTCGACAGACTGCTTTATTCTGTCAAACAGGACATTTTCCTCTGTATTTTTGTTCATTGATTCATAGCGGTAACCGGATGCATACAAAGCTAAGGATAGCCGGTCAATAGCAGTCTCTGAAAATTCGTCTGCTATGTAGGATGTCGTACGTATTGCCAATTTCCTTATCTATCCAAAAATATGCGCAGCCTGTTATTGTGATTAAATATTGATATATCTTAAGGTGATGCTTCTTGATAAAAGGTTCCTCTCCCCTGCTGTTATTAACCCTAATAAGGGAAAGGAAAACCTACAACACATTATAACACAAAGTGATTACGGCGTGGGAACTGATTTGATTTGCTTATAAAAATTATGAAAGGACAGATAAAAATAAAATTACTTGACGCAAGATACAACATGTACCACAACAGTATTATACTGGCGGTCAAAAAGACTGACCGCTCAGTATAAAGTGATGCACACAGCCGCATAAGGAAATATGCCGCTTCGCGGCTGCGGCTGGCGCAATACTCACGGCAAATTTCATTTACCGTGAGTATAATATTACTACATTTGATGGCTACATATTATGGATTGACTGTAACAAGGTGGAAGAAGGGTTAAAGACCACAGCATGGACAGATCATGTGCTAAATGCAATGGCAATAGACAATCCACTTGAAAATGCAAGACTTTATCTAAATAACGAAATGCAGATATTTATAGATGCTGAAGACAGTCTGGATATTTGGCATAAAAAATGCTTAGAATCTCTTATAGCATGATTTTAAGCATTTTTTCATTTATGATTATTTACTGTTTAAAATACCAAAACAATAACATAAATCCGAAAGACAAACTTGAATTGCGTAAACATTTCATGTCAACACATATCATGTTAAGAGTTCGTCATGATATGTCTCATGCAGCATCCCTTTTGCCCAGTGGTATTGTCCGTCATCCTCATACTTTCTATAGGTAACTTCTATCATCATAGTAAGATAAAGGATGATATCATACCAAGCAATCCGTTTCTTTTCTAATAAGGAAAATTCAGACTTGCCATATCCTCGTAGAAAATCCTCTCCTCTGGTATGTCTGCGGAAACGGTCATCCATATAGACTTCGCCCCACAGAGCGCGCTCCCAGTCTATCACGCCAACCACATGTCCTGCTTTTACAAAAATATTGCCTTCCCACATATCCCAGTGTACCAGAGTAGGCTGCGTCACTTCATCAAAACAGACCTTGTCTCGGGCAAGCTTGTCCAAAAGTGCGCTACCTTCAATGCCAAGAGAAATATCCTCTTTTGCGGCATCTTCTATGAGGTTACTCAGCATTTTGACTACAAAATCATATAGGTTATCAAATCTTTCCCGAGCTCCCAAAAAGCCAAACTGTTCATTTTTGATTTCGGTAAGATTTCTGGCAATCTGTCCTGTTTCGTAATTTATCTGCGCAATCTCTTTTGAGGTCAGGCTCTCTCTGATCAGATTAAGGTTATTCCCTTCCAATTTTTCCATAAAAAAATAGTCGCTGTCACAGATGGTTTTGGAGCAATCATAAAAATAGATATCTGCCACTTTCATCAATTTACTTTGCTTTACCAGATCCATGGCTCTGACTTCTGCTTCCATCAGATTGACTTCATTGGAAATTCGTCCCTTTGCATCCTTAGATGAAATCTTCAAAATGCTCTCTGCACCGTTGTCCAGCCCGACTTGATATGTGACATTACACATTCCTTCTGTTAGTTCATTTATGGATATAACTTCCCGATCTGGAAAGGCAGCTTTAGCCATTAGCCTAATTGTATTTTCCGCTTGCTTATTTTTTGTAATTGCCATCTACATCCCCCTCACAATTCCGATTTATCGTTGTCAACAACATTGAATTTATAGCATACAATTGACTGGATCACAATGACATATCATGCCCTTTTGACTTCTCTTTTCTCTATTCAGTTTGCGGTTTTGCCCTGTCTGTAAAGACAGTTCCTACACAACGCTTGACTGTTTCAGCTCTCCGGCCTTTGCCGAATTATCATTTTCGCCCGATGATCTGTTACACAAGTCCAGTGTTCTGATTTTAAGAAAAGCTCTATGCAGCATTGTCTTTAAACACATCTATGGATCAGCGCTTTTCCATGCGTTTCATCTTTCTCTTTACTTTTGCCGCTTTTTTGCCCTAAATCGTCTTAAATATCAATAAACTCTCCGCTGATTTTTTACTCTCTGATTTATTATACAGCAAACTGAAGGTCATCGTTCTGATTTCAACAATGCATAATAGCAAGCATCACAAATTCCCTGATTATTCCAATCAGAACTACGCCAAGTTCCCTCATACTTCATTCCACATTTTTTCATTACATTACCCGAATTCGGATTTCTTGGATCATGTCTTGATTCAATCCGATTTACATCTACTACATCAAACAAAAAGTACATAACAGCTTTCAGTGCTTCTGAAGTAATACCTCTATGCCACCAGGTTCTTCCGATACAGTAACCAATATGTACCATTGAAATGTTTTCTTTCCGATCTACCACAGCAATATCGCCAATCGGCTCATCTCCATTGTCTTTCAACACGATAGCCCAGTGATAATAACTTTCGTCAGAATATTGATTTACCCAGTCTTCTATCACACCTTGGCTTACTTCTTGACTTGAATGGGCTGGCCACATCAAGAATTTGGTAACTTCCTTGTCCGATGCCCAATTTTTATACATCGCAGCAGCATCTTCATTCACATACCTTCTTAAAACCAATCGATCCGTCTCTAACCTTTTCGTTCCACAATGTTTCATAAGCTTATCCTTTCATTTTTAGAAAAACATTTAATTACCAATTTATACTCACGGCAAATTTTATTTGCCGTGAGTATAAATCTTATAATCGTTCTATTCTCTGCTAATAAAGTGTTTGGGACATTCTTCAAGATTATGAATTTCCATTTTTAAAAATATAGGATATATGATTATGTCTTCAATATTTTTCAGTGGCATCCAACCTATTACAACATTGCTATTATCTTTATGGGGCAAAAATTCATCTAGATCCGGAATAATAGCTCCTTCACACAAATGAATCAAATAATAAAAGCAAATATTGTGTGCTCTCTTTCCATTCCCAAAAACACTCTTCTGTCCATAATAATCGTTCACATTTTACATCTGCGCCGGTTTCTTCTTTGTACTCACGAATAAGCGCTTCTTCTGTGGTTTCTCCTATTTTGACATGCCCACCCGGTATCGCATATTCGCTTCCATTTTTATCTCTTTGAACTACAATTTTATTGTTTTGAATTAGTATTCCTGCGACTCTCAAATCACAGATCTTATTATCAATTTCAAATAGCCAGTCCATATTCAAATTCCTCCATATACAGAAATTAATGAATATATGATAAATCACTCATTCGATTCATAAAACGTTTACCATCTCCGTTTTCAGACATAAAAGATACTCCTCCAGCGCAGCCAAATATATCCAGAAAATTAAGTGCATCTACCTTCAACCCAAGAAACATCACATTGAAAACGCTTAATAAATCCCCATGTGATACAATAATTATATTTTCATTTTTACTTGTCATAATTTCATTAAAGAATGGAAATAGTCTATTCCATTCATCTCTTCGACTTTCAGCATCAGAAAACATTTTATCATCTACAGTCTTTTCTTGAACCTCGATATGATCACGAAGCCATTGAACCGATTTACCCACACATTTTCCCAAATTTCTTTCACGTAATTCTGTTCTTAGAATTGGCTCAATTCCCAAATAACTTCCAACAATTTCTGCTGTGTGTTTTGCTCTTAGTAAGTCAGAAGAATACATCACAAACTCATTACTTTTCAATTCTTTTGATAATTTTCTGCCTATATTATTTGCCTGCTCAATTCCAAATTCTGATAAATCCCAATCAGCCCATGAACCAACCATGCCGTTAGTGTGATGAATGGACTGTGTGTGTTGAATAGTAATTATATTTTTCATAACATTTCTCCTTTGAATATCAGCAATCTTGGCATACATATTTGCGCATATGGCACCATTCCCTACACAGACCCATCCCTGACAACTGCCAAATGTTCCAGATAAACCAACAACACGGAGATATCCGCAGGTGACACTCCGCTGATCCGGGAAGCCTGTCCGACAGAAACAGGCTTGAATTTCTGAAGTTTCTGTCTCGCCTCAAGTCTGAGATTCTTAATATCATCATAATCAATATCAGCCGGGATTTTCTTCTTCTCAATCTTTTTGAATTGTTCTACCTGCTTTAACTGGCGCTTGATATATCCGTCATACTTAATATTGATATTGATCTGTTCTACCACATCAGCAGGTAACTCTGGTCTGTCCTGATCGATTTCTGCAATCATTTCATAAGAAAGTTCCGGTCTGCTGATCAGTTCTGCAAGTGTCGCTGCCGTCTTTAACCCGCTGCTTTTCTTGCTTTCCAAGAATTCCTGCATCTCTTTATTTGCACCGACCTTCACATTTTGCAGACGCTCGATCTCCGCCGCGATCAACCGCTCCTTTTCACACACATGATCATACTGCTCTTTCGTGATCAGCCCCGTCTCATAACCAATCTTTCGAAGCCTTAAGTCAGCATTGTCCTGACGAAGCAAAAGCCTGTACTCCGCGCGCGAAGTCATCATTCGATAGGGCTCAAAATTTTCCTTTGTGACAAGATCGTCAATCAGAACACCGATATAAGCCTGCGAACGGTCAAGCACGATCTGCTCTTTTCCTTTTATAAAAAGCCCTGCATTCATTCCTGCAATCAGTCCCTGTGCCGCCGCTTCCTCATATCCGCTGCTTCCATTAAACTGACCAGCACTAAACAGACCTGATATTTTCTTAAATTCAAGTGTTGGATACAGCTGATCTGACTTAATACAGTCATATTCGATCGCATAGGCATTCTTTACGATTTTACAGTTTTCCAGTCCTGGAACTGTGCGATACATCGCCAGCTGCACATCTTCGGGCAGTGAAGAACTCATACCTCCAACATACATTTCATTCGTGTGCAATCCCTCCGGCTCTATGAAAACCTGATGCCGCTCCTTATCTGCAAATTTGACCACCTTGTCCTCAATCGAGGGACAATACCGCGGACCAGTACCCTCGATAATTCCGGCATAGATCGGTGAACGGTCAAGATTTGCGCGGATAATATCGTGCGTGTTCTCATTGGTGTAAGTCAGCCAGCACGATACCTGATCAATCTGCACATCCTCTGGATTTGTGGAAAAAGAAAACGGCACAATCCGCTCGTCTCCGAACTGTTCCTCCATCTTGTTAAAATCAATCGAACGCTTATCCATTCTCGCCGGCGTCCCCGTCTTGAATCTGCGCATTTCCACTCCAAGAGATTCCAGAGAGTCTGTCAGGTAATTTGCAGCCTGCAGACCGTTTGGCCCTGTGTGCGTGATTGCCTCACCGCACAGACACCGCGCCTTTAGATACGTACCTGTACAGAGAATCACCGCTTTTGCCTCATAGACTGCTCCAGTAAAGGTTTTCACGCCGGTTATTTTTTTCTGATATAATCCTGTCGCTTCTTCCAAATCCTCTGCCAGAAGTTCAACAACCTCTGCCTGCTTGATCGTCAAATGATCCTGATTTTCAAGTACTTTACGCATCGCCCGCGAGTACTCTGCCTTGTCAGCCTGTGCGCGGAGCGAATGGACGGCTGGTCCTTTCGAGACATTGAGCATCTTTGACTGGATAAAAGTCTTGTCGATGTTTTTTCCCATCTCACCGCCAAGCGCATCGAGTTCCCGCACCAGATGCCCCTTTGACGAACCGCCAACATTTGGATTGCATGGCATCAGAGCGATACTGTCTACACTCACTGTAAAGATCACTGTCTCCAAACCCATTCTGGCACAGGCAAGCGCAGCCTCACACCCCGCGTGACCTGCGCCCACTACACACACATCTACCTTTTCCCATATTCCTGACATTTATATCCTTCTTTCATTCAAACGTTCCTTGTAATTACTGTGTGTTAAGGAATTGTTCATTAGGAACTGTTCAGAAATTACTTGTGACAAGGACGCTGTATAAATGTTCAGCTGCAAAGAAGAAAATCGCAGGCATAGGAGTCAAAGACATAAAGGACAATGCCTTATGTCAAGATTTTCTGATGCCGCAGATGAGCATTTAGATATGCCAGCTTTACACAAGCTGGCTTGGAATTTGTCATGAGTAATTTATTAACAGTTCCTTACATATCACGCGCGCGTGCAATTCTGTATTCTGTCATATCCGCATAATGTGATAACTTTTGTAATACATTTATATTACATGGAAACATAACATAACTATCACTATCTATATCTATTGCGGCAACGCACATATCCTGTGATACCCACTTACTGTCTATGATACCACACCAGTCTGTTATTTCTTCATTTTCGTCAAACCAGTCCTCATCCAACGGTAAGTGATTATCTTTTACCCCTTTCAGCTCCTGCATGAAATACAAAAAATCCTCTAATTCATCCTTATAATCACGTTCACAGACATAGTTATTTTTTTGAAGAATATCAACCATACCCAGCCATTGTACTACTTCTTTTCCATCATCATATGTAACATCGCGCTCTTCGTACTCTTCCTCATGCTCTGAAAAATACTTTTCTGTATCTGATAAACATTCACCAACTTCTTCCAATATTGCTGTATCATTATTTGATATTTCTGCAGCAATTTTATAGATTGGATTATCGTTATTTTCATTCTTTACCATTTTATACCTCCCCGCGTGCTTTGGCACACATACAAATCAATAGTTTGAAAGTGACCTTCTTTCAAAATTTATTATGACTATGTTACCACGACTTTGAGAAAATATCTACCAGAACTTTCATCACTGCTTTTTATATATGTACTTAACCTGCTCTCCCGCCTTATAATCCAAAAGACTTTTCTCATCATGTCCCTCTGGCACAAAAGAACAGAACTGTCCCGGAGTAACCTCCATCAATATTCTTCCACACAGCGGACATTGATACATCTCTTTTAATCGGATATGTTTCTCCCCAATACCAATATTACTCCGAAATGTCATTGCCAGATCTTCTCTATGTGGATTGCTGGTTTCAATCATTTCGTCAGCAAAATCAAGCAAGTCAAAAAACTCACAATCAGAAATAATATATCCTTTATAACGGATTCTATCTGTATTATCCGGTAAAATATTGCCACACTTACATACTATTTTTGACATAATCTAAAACTCTCCCCTCGTTGCCTTTTTCCAGAGGGTTCCTGGAAGCAGCTGCCCCGTTGCAAGAAAATGACGGACAATTTCTGCCGCAAGCTTTATATCATCCAATGCCAGCATTTTTGGTATGGTGACTGGGGACTGCCCCAAAAATTCTATGGGCAGCAGTTCTGTCGAATTGGCATAAGCAGGATTATACGAATGATAATAGACTGGTGTTTCATCATCCATGTAAGTAATATCCACCCAACCGTCAATAAAATCCAAAACAAAGTTATGTCCTTCCCCCCATGGCTCCAAAGAAATGCACAATGTTGACACATTCTCTTTTATCATGGCATTCAAAAGGGCGTCTGTTAATTGTCGGATTTTTTCAAAAGATAATTTTGCCCAATTATCCTCTTCATCCCTCACCCTTGAAAATACTTCCCAGAGAGTTGGCGTCTGATCCATATAAAATTCCGCTTCCACATGGCGTACCTGGGACTTCCCTTCATATGAAAGAACAACATCCTCTCCACGCACAATAATTGGTACATCAGAATCCTTTTCCTGATCAAACACGTTTGTCACATTTGTTTTCTGCACTGGCTCAGGTACTTGAACCGTTACCGGATGCTCACTGCACTTTACACAAGCTGCTTCCTGTTCAGAACCGCCCTCACATTCAAGGAAAAAAGCAGTCGGTCTGACAAGGGCTTGTTCTGTTTGTTCTGTCTTAATTTGTTTTGTTTCTGTCAGTTCACTGCTATTTTCATGATACAGAAAATCCTCCAGCCTCTGACGAGATTCCCATTGAAAGGTTTCCCTGCGTTTTTCCAATAGGGAATAATTCTCTAATTGTCTTTTTTCTGGCAAGTAGATCTCATGAATATTTGGCAGCTCTGTTAACAAACTGCAATCTGTAAAATTAGTGTCCCACAGATTCACATACACCAGTTCCCTGCATTCCGATAAAAAAGAAAAATTATCCAATACGACTCCCCATAAAAGCAGCGCCTGCAGATTTGGCAGTTTACCAATCAGTGAAAAATCTCCCTTTTTCGCAGTGAGCCATGTCGGCAATTTTTCCATTAAATGATCCATCATTGAATTTTCCAAAGATGGATTCCTTTTTCGACTGTCCAATAATCTGATTTTTTCCAAATCCTTTGGCGTCTCTGGCATTTTCCCCAAACTGACTGCAAGCCAGCAAATAAGCCTTACATCTGCTGAATAGATGCCTGTGTGTATTTTCTGTGTTTTTCGTTCTACCATGTCAATACAGAATTTCGCCCTTGACCGCGCATTCATTTCTGGTTCTGTCTCTGCCTGCGCCTGAATACGCTCCAATACCTGTGTGTGAACCAGCTGCCGTCTGTCTGGCAGCAAAACATACTGCAGATTAGGAAGTTCCGCTAACAATTCACAATCAAAAAAGTCCGTACCGCTGAGATCCAGCTTTTTCAGTTTCTGACATTGGCGAAGAAAATCATAATTTCCAATTTTCATCATATTGCGATTTCGAAATAGTAATGTATGAAGG
>JAIEEY010000101.1 GCA_029067205.1 Lachnospiraceae bacterium | reverse complement strand
TGGAGATCATTACATAGTCAGATCAGAGACCAGGGAAAAAAACGGTGGAGCGACGGTACAGTTGAATGCTGAGGAGATTGCAGCAGTACTGGCGGAGACATATTTTGGCGGCAGGGTTGTCAGCGGAACGGAAAACGAGGACAATATGGACAGTAGCAGCGACGAGGAGAAGGAAAAGGCAGAAAAGGAGCGCGAAGATCGTCGTCGGCAGCGTTTACAGGAAATGCGGCGCAGAAAAAAACAGCAGGAGCAGATGCGCAGACTGATGCTGCCTTGTGCTGTTGCTTTTGTTGTCTGTGTGATTTTGGCGGGATTTGGAATTAACAGGCTGATAAGAAGGCATAGAATCCAACAGATCGCCCAGCGTAATGAGGGGAAAAATGAAATTGTCCTGAATGAAGATAGTTCAAGTAGCATTGACATCGATGAAAGTAGTTCAAATATTGACAACGCAGATATAGGCAGTTCAGATAAAAACAACTCAGATAAAGACAACGCAAATAAAGACATTACATATGCCAGCAGTCTGAACATTGCCGGCTGCTATATTGACAGAACCATTGCGGACAGTATGGCAGAGGAGCTTGCACTGGCGGAAACGCTGGTTGTCAGGACACTGGGAGGAAAGAGCAGGGAACCGCTGCTGGCGGCATCGGCTGACGATGCGACTGCGCTGCCGGACAGTGAAGTCGTGAGTGAGAATGTTGTTTTTATCGATGTTGAGGCAGGGTATATTCTGGGACAAAGAGGTGCCAGGATCCGCATTCCTCCAGCGTCTATGACAAAGATTCTCACAGTTCTTGTCGCTGCGGAACATATCACGGACGCGGATGATACATTTGAGATTACACAGGATATCATAAATTACAGCTTTGTGAATCGATGCTCCAGCGCTGGCTTTGAGGTCGGGGAGACAGTCACTGTCAGAGATCTTTTCTATGGGACGGTTCTCCCGTCAGGGGGAGAGGCGGCATTGGGACTGGCTGTTTATGTAGCTGGTTCTCAGGAGGCGTTTGTCGAGCTGATGAATGAGAAGCTCGAGGAACTTGGTCTGTCTGAAACGACGCATTTTACAAACTGTATTGGCATCTATGATGAAAATCATTACAGCACGGTTTATGACATAGCTGTCATATTGAAAGCTGCCTATGACAACAGTTTTTGTCGGGAAGTACTTGGTGTACGCACCTACACGACCTCTGTCACAGAACAGCACTCTGAGGGGATTGACCTGTCGAATCTGTTTCTCAGAAGGATTGAGGACAAGGATACACATGGGGAGGTGCTCTGTGCCAAGACTGGGTATGTGGATCAGTCCGGGAACTGCGCGGCGAGTTTGGGCATCGGCAATGACGGAAAGATCTACATCTGTGTGACAGCACATTCAAATGACCCATGGCGGTGCATTTATGATCATGTGGCACTGTACCAGCAGTTTTTACCCAATTAAATCTCAAACAGGTTTATGATTCAGACGTCAGCAGATTTCCTGTTGCTGGTCAGAATGCGCTCAAATAAAAGTCCGGCAAAGAACCAATAAGGGAAATAGTCCATGCGAATCACACCGTTTATGTGCCAGTGATGACTGTTATAGTTCCAGGGACACAGCTCGTGTTTGGTGAGGAAACGCCCGCAGGCGTATTCTACACTGAAGATCGATAGGGCATAAACTGTTCCGCGCATAATCAGGTGGCAGTGCTTTAACAAGGAGAATATCGGCTTGAAAAGAGCAACGCTTCCGTAGATGGGAAACATCCACAGGGAAGTATGCCCGACAAGAGGCAGTTCGCGCCGTCTTAGCGCACCGAGAGCGGTGAAGGTGATTTCCATACACCAGCCGAGTATGCCGCATTTTACAAAATTTTTATAGAAATCCATGATAATATCAAAAAAAGGTAAAGGAAACATCGGTTTTTTCATGCTATCAGCATAACCGGATTTCCTTTACCTTATTCAGTAGATCGATCTGTTATTTCAGATTTTTGTTGATTTCTGCGATGGCGGCCTGTGATGCCCTGTCAAAGGTTGTGACATTCACGGGTCCTGCAACAGGTGTCTTGTATATGGGTGTTTCACTTCCAAACTGTGTGAAATATACATATTGCGAAGTAGTATTGATATTGCTGTAGGCACCCTCGGCGACAACTTCCATTCCAGAGCCATCACGACGGATGCGCTTTAACTGGGGCGAACTGCCTGAAGTCTGATAATAAATATAGCTGTCAGTCACATTAAGCAGGTCGATTCTGCCAGTGTCAAGTAATGTCTTGCTGCCGTCAGTGGTATTGAGCCGGATCAGTGAGTAGTTGTCGTGAATGTCAATACCATAAACCGTATTGCCCTCGATGATCGGCATATACACATCTTCGGCGAGTACCTGGCGTGATGTTTTGGTTCGCAGGTCAAGAGCCATCAGGTGCAGGTTATTCTCGTTGTTTAAGTAGTAGAAAGTAGAGTTCTGTATGCTGACAGGAAGGATGTCGAGTTCCAGAAGCGTTTCTTTGGTCTTTCCGTCTGTAGATACCTTTTTTAGGGATGCTCCGTCGGAAGAGCTGGTATAGTATACATCGTTGTCTGCCAGAAGGACGTATTTGCCGTTTACCCGGTCGAGGCAGTAGGCATCGCTTGTCTTGTTCTTGTTTACGCGATAGATGCCAGTCGTACTCAGCACAAATCCAAGTCCGGTGCCGCTGCCGGAGCCCCCCTGATAATAATACAGGTATTTGCCGTCTGCATTGATGCTTGCCACTTCTGTGAACGCAATTTTCTCCATCTCGGATTCGTCCGGACGCATGCGGTAGAGCGAAGAAGAATCGTATGCGTTTGCAAAGTAGACATACCCGTCATTCTCGCAGAAAAGTCCATTGTTATAGAGATTTCCTGCGGTGTTGCCGACGGTTCCGGCTGGATTTTGCGGAACCCTGTCGGAGAGGTACTTGAAAACTGCCAGACCGGCAATGATAAGTACTGCACATATGATGCAGACTATAGTGATAACCTTTTTTTTCATTGTATTTCCCCCTATGTATATTTAGTAGTATATCGGGCTGTGCAATTCAATTCTGCACAGCTTAATGTATAATAATATTATAAATAATTTTTAAGAAAAATGAAAGATTTCTCTATTATTTTTTTACAAACTTTATTTGGTGTGCTATACTAAATAAAAACGAAAAGGAAAAAGAGGGATACAGGAGGACAAGTCAGATGGATTTATCAGAACTCAGGGATACGCTCGACGGTATTGACCGCCAGATTGTCGAACTTTATGAGAAGCGGATGGATGTATGCGCGCAGGTAGCAGCGTATAAGATCGAGACAGGGAAAAGGGTTTTTGACAAGGAAAGAGAGCAGCAGAAGCTCAAGGCTGTCAGCGAACTGTCGCACAATGAATTTAACGCGCGTGGTGTCAAGGACTTGTTTGAGCAGATTATGGCGATGAGCAGGAAACTCCAGTATCAGATGATAACAAAACACAATGGTGAAGGAAGGCTCTCTTTTATAGAAATGGGAGAGATCGACTATGGGAAGTGCCGTGTTGTGTTTCAGGGGGCAGAGGGAGCATACTCACAGGCTGCGATGATGGAGTATTTTGGGGATGAGGTTGACAGCTTTAATGTCAATACATTTCGCGATGCGATGCTTGCGATTGATGAAGGCAGTGCAGATTTTGCAGTGCTTCCGATTGAAAATTCGTCAGCGGGGATTGTGAGTGAGATCTACGACTTGCTTGTGGAGTTTGAAAATTATATCGTTGGGGAGCAGATCATTAAGATAGAGCACTGTCTGATGGCATCGCCAGGCGCGAAGATCGAAGATATCAGGACGGTATACTCACACCCGCAGTCATTGATGCAGAGCTCGCACTATCTGTTTGAGACAGGCTGGCAGCAGATCAGCATGAAAAATAATGCCTTTGCAGCAAAGAAGGTTGCAGACGACAAGGACAGGACACAGGCGGCGATCGCAGGAGAGACAGCGGCAAAGATCTATGGATTGGATATTCTCAAAAGGGGCGTGAATGATCTAAAAGACAATTCGACGCGTTTTATCATCATTACGAATCAGAAGGTATTTGCAAAGGGGGCTTCCAAGATCAGCCTGTGTTTTGAGGTAAATCATGAGAGCGGGGCGCTTTATCATGCACTTTCGCATCTGATGTACAATGGATTGAATGTGACCAAGATTGAGTCAAGACCGATTGCGGGTAGAAACTGGGAATACAGATTTTTCCTGGATTTTGAGGGGAATCTCACAGACAGTGCAGTTAGAAATGCACTCAGGGGACTGCGCGAGGAGACGCGCAATATGAAGGTGCTTGGAAATTATTAATAATAGTGATACTTTTTAGGGGAAGAGGTGTAACTATGGCATACAAGACTTTTGCAGCAATTGATGTGGGCTCATATGAGCTTGCGATGAAGATATACGAGATATCAGGCAAAAATGGCATCAAGGAGATCGATCATATCAGACACCGGATCGAGCTTGGAACGGACTCGTATTTTATGGGGAAGATCAATAATGACAGGGTTGATGAGCTCTGCAGGATGCTGAACGAGTTTATGGCGATCATGAAATCGTACAAGGTGGACGACTATAAGGCATATGGCACAAGTGCCATCAGGGAATCCCAGAACAGGCTGATTTTATTGGATCAGATTGAGACCTGGACGGGAATCCATATTGATGCATTGAGCAATTCCGAGCAGCGTTTTCTCGATTACAAATCCGTGGCATCAAGAGTGAAGGATTTTCAGAGTATTATCGAAAAGAGTACAGCTTTTATTGATATTGGCGGAGGGAGCATACAGATCTCTCTTTTTGATGAGGACAGCCTTGTTACCTCGCAGAATATCAGGCCAGGAGTGCTCCGCATGAGGGAGGAACTGGCACGCGTGTCTTATCGGAGTTATCAGCTTGAGGACATCGTGGAGGAGATGGTCTGTGACAGTCTTGACAGCTTCCGCGAGATGTTCATAGGAGATAAGAAGATACAAAATGTGATCCTGGTAGATGATTATGTATCATTGATCGTGCAGAGAAATTATATCAAGACAATGAAAAAGGGACAGGTCAGCACAGAGAATTTTCTGGAATTTGTGGATTCCCTGAAAAAGAAAAAGGCGAGGGAGATTGCAATGTCGATGGGACTGGCACAGGAGAATATTTCCTTGTTACATCTCTCGGCTTTGATGATCAAACATATGATCAGGCTTCTGGGAGCGGAGATGCTGTGGGCGCCGGGAGTATCTTTGTGTGACGGTATTGCATATGAGTATGCAGAGCAGAATCATCTGCTGCCATCAGATGCCGAGGGCATGCCGCATGATTTTGAGCAGGACATTCTCGACTGCGCAAGGGATATCAACAGGCGTTATCACAGTGGCGATTACCGCACCCGCGAGCGCGAGATGACGGCGCTTACGATTTTTGACAGCATGAAAGAAATCCACGGTCTGACCAGGCGTGACAGACTGCTGCTGCAGCTTGCGGCAATATTGGGCGACTGTGGCAGGTTCATCAGCCTTGCAAGTGTTGGTGAGAATTCTTATCATATTATCACTGCAACGGAAATCATAGGGCTGTCTCATGTGGAACGCGAGGTGGTTGCGAGTATTGTGAAGTACGCTACAGAAAAATTTGATTATTATCATATTATGGATAACAATCCGTCTCTCGACAGGGAGGCGTATCTGAAAATCGCAAAGCTGACGGCCATCATCAGGCTTTCAGATGGACTGGACCTGAGCAACAGGGGTAAATGCAGAAAACTGAAGGTTGTGAACAAAAACGATGAGCTGGTGCTCACAGTGGAGACAAACGCAGACATGACGCTGGAGTTTGGATTATTTGACAGGTATGCCACCTTTTTTGCGGAGGTGTACAATATCAAACCAGTACTGAGACAGAAAAAGAGTAATATATAGCAGCTGTGAAAATAAGGAACAACTGCAGCATATCATAAAGTAATGGGGGAATAGAGATGGGCGATAAGAACAGTAAGTCAGACAACAAGATTGATTACAGCAGATCTGAATATTATTATAACAGGGAATTGAGCTGGCTCGCCTTTAACAACCGCGTGCTGGGCGAGGCAAAGGACAAGGACATTCCTTTGTTTGAGCGGCTCAAGTTTTTGAGTATTACCGCATCAAATCTGGACGAATTTTTCATGGTGCGTGTGGCATCGCTAAAAGACATGGTAAATGCGGGCTACACCAAGAAGGACATTGCCGGGATGACACCGGCAGAACAGCTGGAGGGGGTTAACGGGGCAACGCATGAGCTTGTCGATATGCAGTATTCCGTCTATAACAGGTCGCTGCTGCCGCTCCTTGCGCAGAACGGGCTTATGGTGGTGGAGAGCCACGAGGATCTCACAAAAAAGGATTGTGCTTTTGTTGACCGGTATTTTCAGGACAATGTGTATCCGGTGCTCACACCGATGGCGGTGGATTCCTCGAGACCGTTTCCACTCATCAGGAATAAGTCCCTAAATCTGGGAGCTTTGGTATCGAGAAAAACAGTAAAGAGCAGGAGACATCTGTTCAACAAGAAATCTGTCCAAGGAAAGGAAATGGAATTTGCCACGGTTCAGGTTCCAAGCGTACTTCCACGCATCATACAGCTTCCAGAAGCATCAGACGGGACAAAGCGTGTGATTCTGCTGGAGCAGATTATCGAGCGGAATATGGATAAGCTGTTCCTGAATTATAATATAGAGTGCTCTTTTCCATTCCGGATCATGAGAAATGCGGATTTCTCGCTTGAGGAGGAGGAAACGGAGGACTTGTTAAAGGAGATTGAGAAACAGCTCAAGAAGAGAAAGTGGGGGCAGGCGATCCGGCTGGAAGTTGAGGAGGGGATTGAGAAACGTCTTCTCGACATTATCAAGAAAGAGCTGATGATAGACGAGAGGGATATTTACAATATTCCCGGACCGCTCGACCTCACATTTTTGATGAAGATGTACGGGCTGGAAGGGTTTGGGCATCTCAAATATAGTTCCTATACCCCGCAGCCAGTGCCTGAGATTGAGTCTGCCGATGATATTTTTGAGCGGATCAGGGAACAGGATATTCTGCTGCATCACCCATATCAGACTTTTGCACCTGTTGTTGACTTTATCAAGCAGGCGGCAAAGGATCCGCAGGTGCTTGCCATCAAGCAGACTTTGTACCGCGTGAGCGGCAACTCTCCGATTATCGCGGCGCTTGCACAGGCGGCGGAGAATGGCAAACAGGTATCCGTACTGGTTGAATTGAAGGCGCGTTTTGACGAGGAAAACAATATTGTGTGGGCGAAGAAGCTTGAGCAGGCGGGGTGTCATGTAATCTATGGATTGGTGGGATTGAAGACGCACTGTAAGATTACGCTGGTGGTCAGGCGTGAGGAGGAGGGCATCAGGCGCTATGTGCATCTCGGCACGGGAAACTACAATGATGCCACTGCAAAGCTCTATACGGATCTTGGTATTCTCACCTGCAATGAAGCGATCGGCGAGGATGCGACGGCAGTCTTTAATATGCTGTCTGGTTACTCGGAGCCGTTGGGATGGAATCATCTGGCACTTGCACCGTTGTGGTTGAAGGACAGATTTCTGTATCTGATCAACAGGGAAAAAGAAAATGCGATCGAAAAGCGTCCTGCAAGAATCGTTGCGAAGATGAACTCCCTGTGCGATCCAGATGTCATCAAGGCATTGTATGAGGCGGCGGCAAAGGGTGTGAAAATTCAACTGATCGTCAGGGGAATCTGCTGTCTGCGGACAGGAGTGGAAGGCACGAATGATAATATTGAAGTGCGTTCCATCGTGGGTAATTTCCTGGAACACGCACGGATATTTTATTTTGAGAACGCAGGAGATCCAGAGTTGTATATGGCAAGCGCGGACTGGATGCCGAGAAATCTTGAGCGGAGAGTGGAAATCCTCTTCCCGGTTCTCAATGCTGAGTTAAAGGAAAAGGTGTGGCATGTCCTGGAAGTGCAGCTGAGTGATACGCAGAAAGCACAGTTCCTTCAGGTTGACGGAAGCTATCGCAAAGCGGACAGCAAGGAAAAGAACGGGGTCAACGCTCAGGAATTATTCTGCAAAGAATATGTGTCACTGGCGGCGAAAAAGGAAAAGGCAGAGCAGCAGGCGCGCACCTTTAAGCCGGAATACAATCAGGCGATACAAAACTGACAGGAGCATAAAATACAATGATAAAATATATACTTGCATCGGGTTCCCCAAGGCGGCGGGAACTCTTGGAACAGGCGGGGGTAAGCTTTGAGATCTCCCAGGCACAAGGAGAGGAAATCAGCACGGAGGAAGCGCCCGCAGATATCGTGGAGGAGCTTTCATACAAAAAAGCAGACGAGGTGGCACAGCGGTATCTGGAGAAATACAAAAATGACACAGTTGTCATAATTGGTGCGGACACAATTGTGGCATCTGGAAATGAAATCATGGGAAAACCGAAAAGTGCAGTGGATGCGGAAGCAATGCTTGCAAAGCTGCAGGGTGATACCCATCAGGTGTACACAGGCGTGACACTTATTATATTGGAAAAAGGGAAGGAAAAGCGAGGGCGCGAGGTTATAACCTTTCACGAAAAAACAGATGTCCATATGTATCCGATGACAGCAGAACAGATAGCGGCATATGTGGCAACTGGAGAGCCGATGGACAAGGCGGGCGCCTACGCGATTCAAGGTAAGTGCGCAATCTATATCAGGGGCATCAACGGTGACTACAATAACGTGGTAGGACTGCCTGTCGCGAGGCTGATGCAGGTATTTTTTGCAAGACAATTGATCTGATTGCTGAAAAAGGGTTTACAAAATAGTACGTAAGCTGTTACAGTGTTATTGGACATACAATATTAATATTATGAAATTAAAGGAGATCATGAATTATGCACGAGTATGATGAGACGGTACTGAACTGCTTTTTGGAAAACCAGCTTCAGTTAGTACCGGAAAAGGTAGCAGAGAATATTGACGAGGCGGAGGCGTTTCTTGAGGAATGCATGGCGGTAGTGGTTGATTCGCTCGACGAGGTATGGAATTACTTTGACGAGGAAGGAATCGATCTGGAAGGACAGGAAAAAGAAGAGATAGCGGATGCACCGGAGGTATTTGATATCGGGGATGGAAGATACCTGATCGTAGAAAGTTAGGATAGGAATGGGTAGACAAGGTGAAAAGGAAAACAAACATTTCAGTATGGCAGTTGAGATTATTTGAGGGCTTTGACAAGGATATCATGGTCATGCAGCGTGATGAGGAGGAAGTCTTTGACGACGCGATCCATGTGTTTTTTGAGAAGGAGTACTATGATGCATATGTCGCAAAAGCTGCCCGATACAGCGGGCACCGATATGCATATCATGAGGACAAGCTGGGCGAGGTGATCAATCAGGTCTTTGACGAGGATATTCCAGGACTGGTGCTTCATATCAGCACGAATGAGAATGCGCCGAAAAATCTGCTTGGTGATGAGAAATATATTGCGGCAAAGGAGCTTCTTGGATTAAGAGATGCGGCGGACAGCTATCATTTCCTCTATACTGCAGCGATTGACAGATGCAGCAGAGAGGATGCAGTTGCGCGTCTGTGGACTAAGAATGTCTATATCATAGGGCAGCTTCCTGATTTCAGGGTAAAGCCCAAAGAGGGCGAGAAACCTGTGTTTGAGCTTATGACGATGAAGCGCAAGAAGGACGGCGGGAAGGTCACGGCGGACGAGTATGATTATGAGTCGCTGAAAGTATTTCTGACGATGGACAGCGCCATGCACTTCAATCCGGACAAAAAGCCAGTTAATAAATACAAGCTTGCCATGCTGTCACAGCTGTTTAGGGGAAAACTGCAGATTATCATAGAGCCGCACAGAAATTACTACCTGGAGTTTGACCCTGCCACGCTTGATCTGACAGGGCATTTGGATATACCGCACTACAATGAGGAGATGGTGCGGGCAAGAATCCATGAATATATGCAGATGGATAAGATTTATATCCTGCTGTCACCGCTGCACAGTGACTATCGGATATCTTGTGGAAACCCTTTCCTGATGAAGTCAGATGGTAAAAATATCATAATGTACCTATTTGAAAAATGTGATGACGCTGTCAACTTTGTACTGCAGAATCCCATGACAATGCCTGTATTTGACAGCACGTTTCCAATCGGTGTGCTTGACCAGAAGGACAAATTGTTTTGCCTGGAGACAGTACTTGCGCTTGCCGCAAAGCTTGGTGTTACTGGGGTAAACCTTGACTTTGACACCGTACACGCCATAGGCTGCAAGATGGAATATATCCGGGATGTGGCAGGGTATCACCGCGATGTGGAAGCGCTTTTGTCTGAGGCTGAGTTGTCACAGGTCATGCGTGAGGAAGACGGTGGGAAGAAATACCGTATGCCAATTGTTCCATTCTGCGACCAGGACAACGAGTACCTTGTGAGCGAGGAGGGGAAAGCGGAGCTGCTCTCACATATGGACAATGATCAGGATCAGGGATTTGCATATATGGCGGGATGCACTGTCATCGAGATGATGGTTATGATGCAGGAGGCAGCAGTGCGCTTTGACACGGCAAGAAAAGCGTCAGACGAGGAAAATACAGAAAAGTATGTCCGCCTGATGAACAGAATTACATTCTTTTTGACAGAGGCCTTGTGTGAGAAACCATATATCTATACTTTAAGAGAAGAGAACGGTGAGTTTGCCCTTAAGAATAACATTGCTTATCTGATTATAACGAACCGCTATGAGACAAGCAGAAAAGGTGAAGGAAGACTTGTGCCTGCTGGAATTGATAATCCGCAGTTTATGGAAAAATTGTGCGAGGCCAGCAAGGTGGCAGTGCTGACAGATGGTCCCAGCACATTATGCATGATGGATACCAAACTGATGAGCGAAGTGGCAAAGCAGTGGAAAAATGCAGAACCACTCCGCGAGGAATTGATGATCTATTTGACACAGGGTTGTGATCTTTCCTATCCTGAGGCCGGATATTATTACAGAAGGCTGCGGACTGAGAACAGCATTTTTGTCGAGTTCGTCTCTGCTGTCAGAGACGGAGCATATCCATCAGTCGGAATGCTCACGATCGAAGGTTTTACAGCACAAGAGCTTGCTAGGGCACATGGATTCAATATGCTGCAGGCGTATGATGCGCTGCTGTCATTGAAGGAGAATCCGGCAAATGTGGAGAAGTTCAAGGGAGAAGCAGTATCTAAAGACAGTATGGAAAAGGGGATAGAAGCGGATTCGGACAAAAAAGGACTTTTCGGAAAGCTGTTTAAGAAATAATATAAGATATTGTCTATAAACAAACGGAGGTTGTTTTTTATGATGTACCCATATGTAACGCTCAATGACGATACAGAGACTACACATTCGGAGATGCTGCCGGAGGGAAGGGTAAAAGTATATATAGAAACTCCCGATTTATAAGGATGGATTTCATAATGCTACGTGCTATTTGCCAGAACATTCCTGGGAAGATGTGAATGGATATTCTGACGCAGAGATGGATTACTTTAAAGAGTTTGTTCGTAATAATGCTCATTTGATGATAGGGTTTTCCAAAGAAGGAGGAATTTTAAATGCCTCAAATTTTTAGGATTGGCTCATATATCATTTATTTTTAGTCAAATGAAAGTGATCCGCTTGAACCAGCACATGTACACATTGCGGAGGGAAAAGCGACGGCAAATGCAACTAAAATCTGAATAACAAGTTCGGGAAAGGCTTTAGACTGTAATAATAATTCCCGTATTCCGGAAAAGACATTGAATAATTTGATAAGATATATTGAAGCAAACAGTAATATAATTATCAATAAGTGGTATTCTCGGTTTAGAGAAACCTGTTATTATTGTTGATACACTTACAGTGATGCGGATTATTTTATATACGTTCTTTTATTGAAAAAAATAATTTTCCTTGAAATGTCGCCCTTTTTATGTAT
>JAIEEY010000100.1 GCA_029067205.1 Lachnospiraceae bacterium | reverse complement strand
GTCATCTATTCCCGTCCGTACTATAATTATGAAATATTAAGTTTCTGCTTTTTTCCAATAGTTTCCGAGACTACTCCTAAGAATATATTAGAGCAGTATGAACTGGCTCATATCTGGTTAAATGATAAAAAAACAGGAACATGGACGAAAACGAAAAAGCTGCAGTCATCGGTTTCACCTGAAATTTTGTTCATTGAGCGTTGTACGCAATTGCTTGTTCCAGGTGGCAGAATGGGTATTATTTTACCTGATTCAATTCTGGGTTCGCCAGGTTTGGGATATATACGTGAATGGCTGATCAGAAATCATCGGATTATAGCAAGTATCGATTTACATGTGGATACATTTCAACCGCGTAATGGGACACAAACTTCAGTTTTATTCTTACAAAAGAAAACGCAGGAGCAAAAAGATATTGAGGAGAAAAGCGGTGTGATGGCAGATTACAATGTTTTTATGGCAATGGTTGAGAAAATAGGACATGATAAGAGAGGAAATCCGATATTTAAACGGGATCAAGAGGGAAATGAGATATTAATCTCAGATACAAATTATGTGTCGGTTCAAGACGAGATGGGAGATCAAGTTATTTCTCATGAGCAGAGAAAAAAGATTGTAGATGATCAGACTCCAGAGGTTTCTGTAATTTTTACTAAGTGGAAGATTCAGGAAGGGATAGCATGGTAAGTTTAAATAATATTAGTGAGAAATCTTCATTAAAATGGTGTTCAGTTTCGTTAGCTGATATTGTTTCACGTGGAAAAAGGTTAGAAGCAAGTGTCTATGATATAGAGGCAAAACAGGTGCGACAATTGATCACATCAGGCAGATATCCACTTACGACAATCGGTGGTCAAAATGGTTTGGCTTCTTCATATACAGGTGCACGTTTTAAGCGGGTATGGGTTGAAAAATCGGATATGCCTATTTTTCAGCCCTCTTCAATCTCAGATGTAAAACCATGTCCAGATGGATATATTTCTCATTTAACTAATACAAATATAGAGGCTTTACGGGTGAAAAAAGGACAGGTCTTGATGACTTGTTCTGGAACGATCGGTAAAGTGTCTTATGTTTCGGAAACGTTACAGGATAAAATATTTAGTCATGACTTGCTTAGAATAGATTGTAAAGAGACAATTGACCAAGGATATATCTACACATATTTTAGGAGTAAAGTTGGAAATAAAATATTATTGACAAATAGTTATGGTGCTGTGATCACACATATTGAGCCAGAACATTTAGCTACAGTACCGATTCCAAATGCTTCACAAGAGATCAAAGCGAGAATACATAATCTAATAGTTCGTTCCTATGAATTGAGGGATCAGTCTAATAAATTGATTGATCAGGCAACAAGACTGCTTATTGAAGAGTTAAAAGTTCCGGAAATAGATGAATGTGTTATGAATAATAATTTGGGGAATACTTTCTCCGTAAAATTATCCGAAATAAATGGACGTGCTGATGCGTCGTACCATATTCCGACAGTGAATTTTATCCTTACTCATATGAGGAAGTCAGTGGAAGAGATTACGACGATAGGAGATCCTAGAATAAGTAAAAAGATTATATTAGCTGGTGTATTTAAGCGTACTTATGTGAGTGAAGAGTACGGTTTTCCTTTTTTAGGCGGTAAAGAAATAACGCAGTTGAATCCCCAAACAGAAAAGTTTTTGTCAAAATCAATGCATAAAGTACGTTATGAAAAAGAATTAAAGGTTTCTGAAAATATGATTTTAGTTTCCGATCGTGGAACAATAGGAACTGTTGCTCTTGTTCCAAAACATTGGAATGGATATGCAGTTAGTCAAAATGTGCTCAAAGTAGTTCCTGCGTCTGATGAAATTGCAGGGTATATTTATATATATTTAAACAGTGAACTGGGTAGAGTTCTTTTGCGTCGGCAGACCTATGGTTCTGTCGTGGATATGATTGACAATAACAGTCTGGCTTCAGTTGAAATTCCTATTTTAAAGCGTAAGGATATACAGATTGAAATAAATTCATTAGCTTTGAAGGCAAATAAAAAGCGGTATGAAGCTTATGAAGCGGAACATGAAGCTTTAAAAATAATGGATGAAGAAGTTTTGTATGTAAAGTGATGCTATTTGAGAAAGAGACGATCAATATCTATTTTTACAACTCGTATAAAAGTTTATTTTTATAACACTAGGAAAATGTTTCACGTGAAACATTTAAAACATAGAAAGGAGTTTTCTCAAAATGGATTTTATTGATAGTACATTAGATAAGAAAGAAGAACATTGTGCGTTGTTTAATGGATATTTATATGAAGTACATCAAAAGGAAGATGGAGAATCTAAGAAAATTATGATGAATTGGTTATTGATATAAAAGAAATATTGGGAAATGAAAATGGTGCTCCTCAATTTATTATCACAATAATGGAATATTGAATTGGCTGAATAGTCATATGATTTTTGCCAAAGATGCAGAGAGACAGTCTGTAAAACAGGTCTTTTTCAATATGTATTTCATATGAAGGATTTCGAAACGATTTGGAGCAATATGGCGGAGAATCCTGTTATGAATTTTGGGATTCTCGTTATGGTAAGGAACTGTAGAAAAATAAGTGACACATCTTGACTGGTCTATTTCTCTGATATCAAATTGCTAAGGCAATTGCATAAAAAGCCTCGCCGTAGTCCGCTACGTCTGCGTTTTTTGTACTGCACTCTCAAAGAAACATCCTGCGCAATCTGCATCACTTATTTTCCTACAGTTTCTAAAACAATAAAGATTGATCAAAAGAAATAGTGTAGGGAAAGGCAAATCTTTATGACAGCAGAAGAGGTTTTTATGATTTATATCAAAAGTATGACGATTCATTTAACTGGAATATACTTCCTCTAATCAATAAAAAATTTGTTACTGAATTAAGGCGGGAAATTGGCCAAAATCATTACTTAATCAACAAAAAATTATATGCTTTTGCAAAATGTGATTCCAGTGATGATATACTATTTGTGACCGAAAAGGATCATAAAGAAGATGTCTATTACATTTTTCATTTAATCTATTCTGATAGTAAGGAACTTTAAAACAATAACATGACAAGCAAGATATCAGGTTATTTTTTAAGGATCCTAACCTTGAAGGATATCCAAAATATAAAAAATTAATTGGAATTGATAAGGTGAAAGAATATATAGAGGAAATGTATATTACTGATTTTTTGTAAAATTGAATTGGGAGGATATATGACGTTTAATGATATCAAGTACAAAGTTGTTAAAAAGGGAATTTATCTATATGCGGGGGTAAAAGAGTATTTTGTCTATATATGTAAAAATGATATTTTGTATGGGACAGGAGAACACGAGGATGACCCCAAAGTAGCTGATGATCAGGAAATAGAATGTTATACTATCTATTATAGCGATATATTAGATGAAAATAGAATTAATGCATCTGCAGGACAATATAGAGAATATGAAAAGGCTGTTGAAGCAGCGGAAAAAAGCGAAGAATTTTTAAATTGGGAGGATTTTTATGGACAATAGTGTTAGCTTCATTTCATATAGCGAATATGAAATAGAAATTGTAAAAAAGGGAATCGATGCAATTCGAAAGGTATTGATGGGCAGCGATACTGAAAAAAAGAGAAGTCTATTACTTGCATTGGATTGGTTCATGGACCCCTATTATAAACAGGATCATTATATTGCTGATATAAAAGATGAGCTGATTGATTTACTCCAGACAGTTATTGTTACATCAAATGATGATGAAGCAGCAGACGACGCAATTAATCTTTTGTCCTCTTATGCATGGCCGCCATTTAAAATCCTTGAGAACAATATGGATAAAATATCTGAGAAAATGAAGCCAGATGTTTTATATGTGATCAATATGGATAAAGAATAGCTTTGTCGAAATGGAAAGAATAGGAAGGTAGTAGATATATATCAAAACAGAGGGATAGCTATGGAAGATAAAAATATTGAGCAGGCAAAGGAAACTGATCAATAGGATTGCTGATTCCTATGATTTGCTGTCAGAGTAACAAGTTGAGGAGATACAGCGGCTGACAGGAGTGGGATCCGAAGGATTTACAGATGATTTGTTGTGAATATTGGAGTCACAATTTCTTGGAGGAGACTGCATATATGATGTTTCACGGGAAATATCCGCCTGTGCATGAGACGGAACTTGTTCTTTGGAAATATAAGTCATATGTTGTTTTAGATGACAATATAGTGTATGATAAATATCGTTATGGAAAAGGACATTAAAAGTATTAGAGTCTCTGCCTCTTAATTTAATTGTCCAGAACAGGCAGATTATTGGACAGATATATATCTCTGGCCTATTGAGTATGGACGTGCTTGAAAATAGAGAGGGAGCACCAACTGCTGTGTTTCAGCTGTCACAATATGAGTGAGCAACAGATTGATGTGATTATACAGTGTATGGAGAGTTTTCAGTAAATACTATATATTAGAGAAGAGGAAGAATAAGGATGTCAGAATCATTAGATGCTATCCGTTTGCGTATTGAAGCGTTGGGAATGGATTTTGAATTTATCAAAACGATTAAGACAAGTATGAATGGAATAGAGCGTGAAACATGGCTTTTAGAATATGAAGGCGCTCAATTTGTTTTTGTAGCTGGGCAGAAAAATGTTACTTTAGGATGGGATATTGATCAGTGTCCTTTGGGGGAAGGATTATTGAAAGGTTTACGGGAAGAATTCGATTTAATCTATTCTTACTATTATCAGGTAGAGCGAATGGAATTACAGGAAGATTATCAGGGACAGATTAAGGAAGCGAATGCAAAAGGAGATACTACAACGGCGAAAAAATTAGAATCAGAGCTGGAAGAGAAATTGAAGAATTTTGACGAGGACATGAACGAAAATGGTTATACGAGTTGGGAAAATTTTATAGGTAAATGGAATGAATATTTATCAAAGTGTTTATCACCGCTGCGCACAGTCGATATTAGTGATATGATCGTAGAAGTGGACAGTCGTTATCTCAACAAAGATGCGCAGTCCTTATCCCAAGTTGTCTCTTTGTTGAAAGAAGGCTCTTTTACGCTTGCCACAGAAGATGAGTGGGAATATCTCTGCAATGGTGGTGCTCGTACCTTATTTCGCTGGGGTGACCTATTAAACGAAAACATACGACAGGATATTTTTGGTAATGGCAAGGTCAGCCAAGACGATGAAAATATATCATCAGTGCTGGAGTGGCCAAATATGTTGGGATTATTTATTGCATATGATTCTTATAAGTATGAAATTATTGATCATACTCAATATGTGAAAGGTGGTGACGGAGGGTCTTCGCTTTGTGGCGGTGACGGGCCAATCTATGTATTGCCTTGTTATACAGCTTTTTATCGTCAGGAAATTTATGAAAGAGAGTATGGATTATCGAAAAAATATTATTGTTATCGTCGCATTATACGACTGTCATGACAAGCGATGCAGGTCAAATAATATTAATTACTATGTCTGTATTCTTTGACCTGTATTCTCGAAAAAATGCCCTGTGTAATCTGCATAATTTTTTTTCTACAAATGAAATACTTTTTGCAGAACGAATTTTGAATGTTGATGGTGTTGCGTAACAGTTCAGACGGGTATTTTGCACTTTGCTGCAAATTATGGCTTTGCAAGCCATGTAAGAAAAAGTGGTGGATGCAAGCAAAAATTCATCGTCAAAGGCGATTTTGTATAGATTTCGTTTGTGACAGTTAGGGAATCTGAAAAGTTACGGTGTTGCGAATGTGTCAACATTTTCTCATTTGTTTCAGAAAAAATTCAATGTTTCACGTGAAACATTGAATTTTTATATAGCATATAAAGCATATTAGTGGTATAATAATAAGCATCAAATGACAAAAGATGTAGATTGGTATGGAGGAACGAGATGGGGAGAATTATTGCAATTGCAAATCAAAAGGGTGGTGTAGGTAAGACAACGACTTCGATCAATTTGTCAGCATGTATTGCAGCTAAGGGAAAGAAAGTATTAGTTATAGATATTGATCCACAGGGAAATACTACGAGTGGATATGGTATTGAAAAAAATGAGTTGGAAAATACAATATATGAATTGATATTAGGTGACTGCTCAATTGAGGATTGCATCTTAAAAGAAGTCTTCCCAAATATTTCCATATTACCATCAAATGTTAATTTGGCTGCGGCAGAGATTGAGCTGATTGGTGTAGAGAAAAAAGAGTACATATTAAAAAATGAAGTGGACTGGGTAAAGGATAGATATGATTTTATTATTATTGATTGTCCGCCATCTCTTAGTCTGCTCACGGTTAATGCCATGACAACAGCAGATTCTGTGTTGGTTCCGATTCAATGCGAATATTATGCATTGGAAGGATTGAGTCAATTAATCCATACAGTGAATCTCGTAAAAGAGAGATTGAATCCAGATCTGGATATGGACGGTGTGGTCTTTACAATGTATGATTCTCGTACAAATCTTTCCTCACAGGTTGTAGACAATGTGAAGAGTCATTTGAGTCAGAAGATTTACAATACATTGATTCCAAGAAATATCAGACTTGCGGAGGCGCCAAGCTACGGTAAACCGATTAATATGTATGATCCAAAGTCAGCAGGTTCGGAAAGTTACATGGCTTTAGCTGAAGAAGTGATTAATAATAATATGTAATGGGTTTAGAATATTACTACTAGAAGGAGAAAGAAATGGCACAGAGAGGATTGGGTAAAGGTCTTGATTCGCTGATACCTGCATCAGGCAATAGTGAGAGCAAAGAAACAAAGCAGGCGGAGACGATGGTAAAGATTGCAAAGGTTGAGCCAAACAGAAACCAGCCACGCAAGAATTTTGATGAAGATTCATTGCAGGAATTGGCAGATTCCATCAAACAGTTTGGTCTGCTTCAGCCGATACTTGTGCAGAATAGAAAAGATTATTATGAGATTATTGCCGGAGAGAGAAGATGGCGCGCGGCAAAGATTGCCGGTCTGAAGGAAGTTCCAGTGATTATCCGAAATTATACGGATCAGGAAATTGTCGAAATTTCACTGATTGAAAATATTCAGAGAGAGGACTTAAATCCGATTGAAGAAGCATTGGCGTATAAGAGACTTTTGGAGGAATTTCATTTAAAACAGGACGAAGTGGCAGAGCGTGTTTCCAAGAGCAGAACAGCAGTGACGAATAGTATGCGTTTGTTAAAGCTATGTGATAGTGTTCAGCAGATGATTATTGATGATATGCTTTCTACTGGACATGCACGCGCTTTGATTCCGATTGAAGATGAAGAAATGCAATTACAGCTCGCACAACGAATATTTGATGAAAAACTGAGCGTGCGTGAAGTTGAAAAAATTGTAAAAGGAATCTTAAGACCTGAGGCAAATAAGCCGAAAAAAGAGGAAACGCCTCAAAATATTCAATATATCTATCAGGACATCGAGAACCGATTAAAAGAAAGACTCAGCAGAAAAGTTGAGATCACTTCGAAAGGGAAAAGCGGTACAGGAAAAATCGAGATTGAATTTTATTCTAATGATGACTTAGACCATCTGATCGAATCACTTTCAAATATAAGCATATAGCAGGAGAAACAGATGAATAGTAATTTTTTAAACAGCTTAGGATTAGGGAATATCGATATAGGGTTTATACTTCTTGGATTATTGGCAATTAGTATTATACTTCTGATATTGATTATTCTAACTTTTGTACAAAATGGAAAATTAAAAAAGAAATATGAAAAATTTATGTTGGGCAAAGATGGTGCCAATCTGGAAAAAGATATTATGACATTATATGAAGACAATAAGTTTATGAAACTCAGTATTGACAAAAATAGAGAAGATATCAAAGAACTTTTCAAAAAACACGAGACAGCATTTCAAAAGATTGGACTTGTAAAATATGATGCATTTACGGAAATGGGTGGTAAGCTTAGTTTTGCATTGGCTTTGTTAGATGAAAAAAATAACGGATTTATTATTAACTCAATGCACAGTTCAGAAGGATGTTACTCTTACACAAAACGTGTGAAAGATGGGGATTCGCAGATCGCACTGAGCAATGAGGAAAAGGTAGCAGTAGAGCGTGCTGTCAATGGTAACACGTCGGACAATATGTAAACGATATAAAATTCATATAAAAAGAATGGGGGATTCTTAGATGAAATTAGTTACAGTTGAAGATTTAAGAGAGGGTGATGTCATTGCCAATGATGTCCTGCTTGAAGATTATACAGTTGTACTTAGTAAGGGGACTGTGATCAAGGCGCCGTACATTGACAAACTGCGGGAGATGGGAATTTTTACAGTATATATTGAAGAAGTACAGGAAAATGCAAAAACACCATCTGCAAAGGCTCCGATACCACAAAAGCCAGTGCCAAAGACGTCTGCAACACCAACACCGCAAAAGCCAGCGCCAAAGACATCTATGACACCAACACCGCAAAAGACAGTGCCAAAAACACCTGCAACACCAGCACCGCAAACACCGGCAGCCCAGGCGGCAAAGCCAAAAACAACAGTTCAACCTAAGGCTCCAGCACCAAAAGCGCCAGCAGCTCAGGCGGCAAAGCCATCAATACCGAAGAATAAAATTCCTATGGAAAAAGTAACGATACTGCGTGATGATGTGGAGGAACAGGTCAAAAATAAGATAAAAGATATTTTGGAGCTGCATGTATACCAGCAGACAGAGGGTTTGGAGAAAATAGCAGATACGGCGCAGAATATTATAACGGATATCTTAGAGGAAGAAGAAGTCGTAGAGAAAGTGTATGATGTAAAGGAGAGAAGTGCTGATATCTATGAGCATTCGCTTCAGGTATGTACAATCGCGACGTTGATCTCGTTAAAGCTTGGTCTGACAAAAAAGCAGGTTTATGACATTAGTGTCGCTTCTTTGATCCATGATCTTGGTCTGCGTTATCTCGTAGTGCGGTATGAGGATCAAGATATCAATCTTCTTCCAGCAAAGGATCAGGAGGAGTACAAGAAGCATCCGATTTACGCCTATACAGCGATCAAAAATGAGACATGGCTTTCTGATAATGCAAAAGAGATCATACTCAATCATCATGAACGTAAAGATAAATCAGGATATCCTCTTGGAACAGATCTTGTCTCACGCATGACACAGATCATGGGTGTATGTGATGAGTTTGACGAATTGATCTGCGGAATCGGAAAGGCAAGGGTGCGTGTCCATGAGGCAATCAACAATATCAGAAATTACAGTGGCATTTGGTATGATTCGGATATCGTGGAGGCGTTTCTGCAGCTGATCGCTGTCTATCCTTTTGGATCGAAGGTGCGTACAAACAGAGGAGAGGTCGGAATTGTCATGCGTCAGAATCCACATTTTCCAGAAAGACCAGTTTTGCGTATTGTGGAGGATAAATATGGCCAGGCAATCCATGCAGAGTTGATTGTCGATCTGATCAAGGACACTACGGTGGTAATACAAGAAGTAATAAAATAGGTATTAGAAAATTTGTGAGGAGTGCAAAGTTTGAAAGAAGGTCACTTCCAAACTATTGATTGATATGCGTGCCGAAGCACGCAAGGGGGTATAAAATGATAGATATTAAATTTTTAAGAGAAAATCCTGATGCAGTGAAAGAGAACATCAAAAAGAAGTTTCAGGATCATAAACTTCCGCTTGTCGACGAAGTGATCGAGCTCGACGCTCAGGCAAGGAAGACACAGCAGGAAGCAGACAATCTTCGTGCTGAGCGTAACAAGCTATCCAAGCAGATCGGTGCCTTGATGGGACAGGGCAGAAAGGACGAAGCTGAGGAAATCAAGAAACAGGTGAGCGCGCAGGCAAAGACACTGGAACAGCTTGCTGAGAAGGAAAAAGAATTAGGCGAAAAAGTGACAAAGATCATGATGACGATTCCGAACATCATCGATCCAAGCGTGCCGATTGGCAAGAATGATACAGAGAATGTAGAAATTCAGAAATATGGCGATCCAGTCGTCCCTGATTTTGAGATTCCATACCACACTGATATCATGGAAAAATTGAATGGTATTGATCTGGACAGTGCAAGAAAAGTTGCTGGAAACGGATTTTATTATCTGATGGGAGACATCGCAAGGCTTCACTCTGCGGTTATTTCGTATGCGAGGGATTTCATGATCGACAGAGGATTTACTTACTGTGTGCCGCCTTTTATGATCAGAAGTAATGTGGTGACTGGTGTTATGAGTTTTGACGAGATGGACGCCATGATGTACAAGATTGAGGGTGAAGATTTATATCTGATTGGTACAAGTGAGCATTCTATGATTGGAAAGTTTATTGATACGATCATTCCAGAAGCAGAGCTTCCAAAGACATTGACGAGCTATTCTCCTTGCTTTAGAAAAGAAAAGGGAGCGCATGGTCTTGAGGAACGCGGTGTTTACAGAATACACCAGTTCGAGAAACAGGAGATGATCGTCGTATGCAAACCTGAAGAGTCTCCGATGTGGTTTGAAAAATTGTGGCAGAATACAGTGGATTTATTTAGAACTCTTGATATTCCAGTGCGCACGCTGGAGTGCTGTTCTGGTGATCTGGCTGACCTCAAGGTGAAATCTATTGACGTGGAGGCATGGTCTCCGAGACAGAAGAAGTATTTCGAGGTGGGAAGCTGTTCTAATCTCGGCGATGCGCAGGCAAGGAGACTCAAAATCCGCGTAAACGCAGAAAACGGAAAATATTTTGCCCATACGTTGAATAATACAGTAGTTGCGCCGCCTAGAATGCTAATTGCATTTCTGGAAAATAATCTGCGGGAAGATGGTTCTGTCAGAATTCCAAAGGCTTTACAGTCATATATGGGCGGAAAAACAGAAATTAAGTAATTTGGAAGGGCTTGATTACAGTGCACAGATATTTAAGGGCTATTGGTTTTAGCAAAGTTAAAAAAAGAGATGAACTACAGGCGTTGATCAACGAAGTGGTTGAACAGACAATATTAGATCCAGACAAACTGAATAAAAAAGGAAATGGCACAAAAGCACAGGGTTACATGTCTGCAAGAGATATCGCGGCAGACGAAGAAGATTGTGTGTATGCTGAGTTGTCTCTTGACTTTGTGCATGGCGCTGGTATCTGTGTACGTGGTGAGTTTGATGAGGAGAATAGCTTTTTGTATGAGTATTATTTTCCTTATCTGCGGGGAAATCATATCAGCTCCAATGAGGATATCACAATTGAGAGGCAGGCAGAGAAAGAGTCTTATGCTGGTGTCTGCGATGATATCAAAGTTGGTGTGACGATTATCTTTTATCTGCAGAATATGATTCCATACAAAAGGTTGAAAGCCTTGAAGCGGCTGCCTGTACAGGGGACATCACTCATACTGGGTGCGTTGTCGGTTGACGGTACGATCATGATGCCAATCATCAAGAATGAGTATGAAAAGCAGCGTATCAAGAAAGTATCAAATGAGCGCAATCAACTGCTTGCACAGGCGAGAATGGGCGATGAAGATGCGATTGAGAGCCTTACCTTGGAGGATATGGATACTTATACGACGATATCCCGTCGGATTCACAAGGAGGATGTTTTCAGTCTGGTAGATACGTATTTTATGCCATATGGTGTGGAGTGTGACCAGTATTCCATTCTCGGTGAGATTGTGGAGTTTCGTATGGATACGAACCGCATTACACACGAGGAGGTCATCTTTATGACACTCGAGTGCAATGAGGTGATACTTGAAGTATGTATCAACAGAGAAGATCTGTACGGTGAACCCGCAGTTGGAAGACGGTTTAAGGGAGTTGTGTGGCTTCAGGGCTGTATTGAATTTCCACAACAAAATTTTTAAAAAAATATTGCAATAATTGTAACATCTGATATAATAGAAAAGTACATGGATTTATCGTGTATGTGTTTCTTTAGTTATATGGATCTAATATTCGCCTCCTAAGTGGTAGGTGTTCGATTGCC
>JAIEEY010000010.1 GCA_029067205.1 Lachnospiraceae bacterium | reverse complement strand
CGTATGAAAGAAATCGGAATTCCACAATGGATTGAAGAAAAAATAAAAGAACACAAATGTCCTAAATGTGGCAATCTGATTAATTGGTTTGATGTAAATTCACATAGTTGCACAGCTTCCCATTGAATAAAATCGAAATATGTAATTAGCAGAAGGGACGAAAATAAATGGATTTTTCTACTGTTGAAAAAAATCTGAAAGATAGAGGGTATGTAGTAACAATCTTCGAAACAGTTGCCGAAACTGTAAAATATTTAGATATGCAAATTGATAATCAGACAGTTGGGTTTGGAGGTTCGGTAACACTTGAACAGATGAAGTTGTTTGAAACACTCCAAAATCACAATACAGTATTTTGGCATCAAAGGATACCTACAGGAAAAACAAGTGAGGAAGTCAGAATTGCAGCCAATAAAGCAGCCATATATATATCTTCTGTAAACGGATTGGCGGAAACAGGCGAAATAATAAACATTGATGGTAATTGTAATCGAGTAGCTTCTATTTTTTACGGTCATAAGAAAGTATTTCTGATAATTGGTAAAAACAAACTGGAAAAAGATTATGACAGTGCCTTATATCGTGCTAGAAATGTGGCTTCGCCTTTGAATGCAAAAAGGGTTGGTGCAAAAACCCCTTGTGCAATTAAAGGTGATAAATGTTATGATTGTAAGAGTCCAGAAAGAATTTGCCGTGGGCTTTCTGTCTTATGGGGGAAACCAATGACGGGTGAATTTGAGGTGATTTTAGTTCATGAGGAATTGGGATATTGATAGATTCCAAATTGTCTAATTCAAAATCAAATAATAATTACAAACAAAGCAACGTCAAACAGCGGTAAATCTATCTCAGTTTTACCGCTATTTTTTTACCCAAAATCAGACGGTGCAAGTGTATATGTCACTCTCCCACATTGTTAGTGCTGAACTTGTAACCAATGCCTAACACCGTTTTCAAATAAGTCGGGTTTTTACTGTCCGGCCCAATCTTTTTCCGCAGGTTATATATCACATTTACAACGCTTGAATGACAGCTATTGCTTTCCATACTCCAAACAGCTTCAAAGATTTGCGACTGCGTGAATACCCTGTTCGGACTGGACGCAAGAAAAACAAGCGTACCATACTCAAGACGGGTAAGAAGCACATCTTTCCTATCCCGTAGCATCCTGCGATGATGTTGCCATATTTCCAATCCATGAAAGGACAAAACAGACGGGGAAACAGGTTGTTGCACCACTTCAATCCGTAATTCGTCAGCCAAGAACGAAGCTGCTCTCTGAAAGATTGTTTCCTCACTGTCCTCAAACGTCAGCACTATCATTTTTCCCATGTTCATTACCTCGCTTATCCGTTGCGTTTATACAACATTTTTTTGCCGTGATCACCTTTTATTTGACAGCAGGCAACGAGTATATACGCCGGAACGTGTAATGTCAATTTCATACTGGAACAGCCACTATCAACACAGGGCATATTGATAAAGAGCCGACAATCCATATTGGGGCAGTTGCCAATGCTTTAGAGCGCAAGGGCATGCAGACCGAGAGGGGAAACATCAATCAGGAAATCATTAAGCATAACATGATGTTGGAACAGGCAAGGGCAATGCTTGAACTTGCCAAGCAGGAAGTACAGAGCATACAATATGCCAAGATTAAAAATGCAGCAGTCAGCGTAAATAATGAAGTCATGGAAATGATTGCGAAAGCGAGAGAACGCAAAGGCAGACTTGACCTGCCGATTGTCAGCGGAAAGCACCTAAGAAAAATATCCGACAGAGCCGTTTTGCAGTCAGTCGACAATGCAGAGAAGTTCATCATCACAAGGAAGATAGACAGCTTTGAGAGCCTTGCCAAATATCCCGAAATGCGTGAGCGTTTGCAGAACCTTTTGGAACAGGGTGAGAAGATAACACTGAAGCAGTGGAAAGCGGAAATACAGTCCTTGCAAAGCGAGTCTGACAGTATCAGCAGATCTTGTGGTTGCTCTGGTCATTACGTGGACAACAGCCAGCCCATGAAACGAGGTGTTTTGCTGTGGGGAAGACGG
>JAIEEY010000001.1 GCA_029067205.1 Lachnospiraceae bacterium | reverse complement strand
CTAGAATGCAAAATAAGAAAACAATACCAGATTAAATTAAATAAGAGATAAAATGATGTAAAAATACAGCATTTTTTCATCATAATGACATTTTAAAGTTTATGATATACTTTTTCTGGCAGAAACAATGTTATGGCTGTTCCTTTGTCGCGTTCCGAATCAATCGTCATACCATACTCATCCCCATAGCACAGTTTCACTCTCTGATTGATATTGTATAACCCGATGCGCTCCTTTTTCCCAGGATTCTTTGCGGCAATATCCGCGCGCAGGCGATCTAGTGTCTCCAGATTCATGCCGCAGCCATTGTCGGACACTGTGATACATATTTTGCCGCTGTCTGCCGGGCGCGCAATCCGAACGATCACCAAACCTCCTGTCTCTTTCTCCTCCAGTCCGTGCAGAATCGCATTTTCCACGATAGGCTGCAGCAGAAGCGGTAAAGTGATACATTTGCACACATCAATGCCGTCATCAACCACAAACGCATAATCAAATTTCTCACCAAACCGAAGCTTTTGTATTTTCATATAGATTTCAATGTGGTTTAACTCATTTTGAAGTGACGTAAATACTGTACCACTATTTTCCAGCACATAGCGCATAGACTTACCCAGAAGCTTAATAGCAGTCGCTGCTTCCCTATCCCCCGCGGTATACGCTTTCATCCGTATCGATTCCAAGGTATTGTACAAAAAGTGGGGATTGATCTGGCTCGCAAGCATCTTGAATTCCATCTTCTGCTGTTCATTTGCCAGTATCTGTTCGTTTAGTATCGCCTTATACATCAGCGCATCTTTCTCCTTGATCCTCTGCACCATGACTTGCAGGTCCGAAAAAACCTCAGAAAGTTCATCATCACCACAGACATTCTCCTGAAAATCATAGTCCTCGTTGCTCGCCTGATGCATTACACGCCGAAGCGTAGACATGCGCCCTGCAAGGTGTTTGGAAAAGAACCCTATCAGAATACCAGGAACCAGTATTGCCAGCAGGATGATGATCAGGCAGATTCCGATAATCCCCCGTATGTTTTCATAATACTTATCATTGACTGTGCAGATATAGATCCTGGAATCGGAATGGTACAGAGATAGCGTGGATACACATACATAACATGTACTGCTTTGAAATTTTCCCTTTCCGATATACTGAAAATAATTCTCGTCGTAATCTATGTCGATCAGCTGCGGTTTTCCATAGTTCTCTCTGGCAGATGCATAAAATACAACACCCTCATCAACTGATGCAGTGCTTCGGTATTCTGCACTGTCAATACGCATTTTCAGGTAATTATCACTGATGCGGATCACCAGCACAGCATTATAGTCGGAATTGACGAGCGGAATCCGCCTGATCAGGCACAATCCCCAATACCGATTGCCGTACTCATCAACGGTTTCCTTTTCCTTCCAGAAAACACTTGCCTGTGATACGGCTTTCTGATACCAGTCTGTCTCTGCAGTCACTTCATCTACACCGTGGTACTGTTTATACTCATAGATATCAGGATTATCACAATAGATGTCAATCTGTTCGATTTCCGTATAGTGGTTCACATAGCTGTCTGCGGTAGGCAAACATGAGTTTACCGCCTCCACAAAAATCTCCTCAGAAGGAAATCTTCCCTTCAAGACAGATACCACTTCCTCGTTGAAAGAGAGTTCCTCCGAAATGTTATAAGCCTGGGTTGTGATCTCAAAAAGTACTGTTCTCACCCGGAGATTATCTGACTCGAGCAAATCCCTCTGATACCTCGCCAACAGCTTGTAAGTATTGCTCACCAGAAATATACCGATCAACAGCATCGGTAGAAAAACGGCCAGCATATAAACTATATACAGCTGTCTGCGTATGCTCGATTTCCACTGAAACCGAAGTGGAACACGCCCTGTCTGTGCCTGGCTTACATTAACATCCATACCTCTCCCTATAAGCATATAACTCGATAATATTCTGCACACGCCGCCTGATGATCTTAGGCTCAAATGGCTTAATTACGATATCTGCCACCTTGTATTCATATGCCTTATTACTTGTCTCCTCCGAGTCATCATCCGTGACGATCACCACTGGAAGTCTATCCAGGAGTTCTTTTTTCTTCATATATTCGAGCACACCAAAACCACTGATCACGGGCATAATAATATCCAGCAGTACCACCGCCAGATTCCGCGCATCTTTCTCCATGATATCAATCGCCATCTGCCCGCCAGATGCCTCGACAATCTCATATTCCTCCCTGAATATATCCCCAGCATATACCGGTTGATTCCCTTATCATCCACCACAAGTATTTTATTTTTTGTCTTCACCCTTTGTAAACCCCGTTCCCATTTTACACCAAAAATTGAATAACACTATAGCAATACAGTCACCATCCTGCAAGCTTCAACAACATCTTCGTACGCTTCTGCCGCACCGTCAAGCCCGCCAGGACGCAGAATTTCCACCAACACACTAAGCCTGCTGCGCACTTCGCCAAGCCCGAGGTTTGCAGCCATCCCTTTCAGCCCATGTGCATATTCAAAGGCATTTTTCGTATTTCCTGATTGAATCGCTTCCCCCAAAGCATCAAAATCAGGATCCTCAAAAAATTCAACCAGAAAATTCTTGTAGGCATCTTTGTTTCCCTTCATGCGTTCCAGTGCCTTGTCCACATCGACTCCCCGCTCCTTGAGCCTGTCCCACAATGAATCGTTTCCCTTTCCTGAACGGATTCCATAATAGATGATTCTGTTATGTGTCGCCAATAGCGATTTTGCCTTTTCCATGTCAATGTTCTCATTCGTACATACCATCTGCACGAATCCCAAAAATGAAGACGATAAAAAGAAAGCCGTTTCCCTTACATTTGCGATATTTGTTTCTTCCCGCGCCATCGCATTCTTTAGATATTCCTCTATCCGCAGGATAAATGGATTGACATCAATTTCCATATTCCCATGATACATGATCTGCATATAGATTGCCTCCGTCTCAAAGGAATACAGCTTTTCCAATAACCTTTTTGTAATCCTGTCCATATTCGTAAACAAGTCCACATCTTTTGAGTACACTTCATCCATTGCAATGAGAAAAGGCTTTGCCTGTAATGCCGCTATTGCTTCTGCCAAAGCATTCTTATCTCCAAAACGCTGGTAAATCGCCGAGTTCGAACAG